>NZ_DAIOFX010000008.1:49798-51316 GCF_036745535.1 Dissulfurispira sp. | reverse complement strand
ACGTATTTCAGGCATGTATAAATTGTAGCACCAAATACTAATATTTGCAGACCGATACAGATTGCTTTCTTTATAAATTGCTGGTATCCTGTAAGGCAATAGTAAAGTTAAATCTAGGCGCGACAGACTCGAGAACTCCTTGAGACCCTAAGGGGGATAACAAAATTTCCCTATGAGGACCCAATGTGGTATCTTCTCAAAAACATAGCCGGCTGTCTGCAAAACAACCCTCAACAAATTCAAAGAATTGCTGATACTTTGCATTCTATGACAGCAGAAGAGACAGTGGTAAGACTTGAAGCGGCTCCAAAATTGAACACTCAAATGGGACCCATGTTTAACTCATGGTTAAGAGGAGAATTCCCCCTGCTCGGACTCGATGATTTCCAAGTATCTTAGGTATAATTTAACTCATTTTAACATAAATAGGCAAGTGACATTAGCACTTTCGGCTATTCTTTTGACAGCTAAAGAACAAAAGTTAGTTTAATTGGCTATGAATTGGACTACTGCTTCGAATATCTCATTAGGCTCATGTATTCCTGTCACATCTATCCATTGAATGCCTTCTTCTTTCTTAAACCATGTAAACTGCCTCTTTGCATAATTCCTCGACCTTTTCTTTACAAGGGCTATTGCCTCATCAAGACTGATCTCTCCATTTAAATGCATTGCTATTTCTTTGTAGCCGATGGCCTGCATGGAAGACAGTGATGAGTGATGAGTGATGAGTGATGAGTTAAGTTCGGACTTCGAAAAATGTTCTTTGATCATTTGAATTACATTTTTCACCTCATCAACAAGCCTCGCATCAATCATCTTATCAACTCTTTGCTCGATCATCATGTAAAGCTCTTTCCTGTCTCTTGTAATGCCTATTTTTATGAATTCATAAGGTAATGGCTGCGTTAACAACTGATGCATTTCTGACATGGTTTTATTGCTTTTTAGGCAAACCTCCAATGCCCTTACAACCCTCCTCGTGTCTGCGGGCATTATCTTTGAGGCAGCCACAGGGTCGAGGGATTTAAGGTATTCGTATAAATATCCGGGAAACTTCTCCTCTCTTTGGAGCAATTCATTTCTTAAATCCCAGTCCGCAGAAGGGCCTTTAAAAATTCCTCTTGTCATAGCCTTTATATAAAGCCCTGTTCCTCCGACAATTATCGGTATTCTGTTTGAATTATGCAGATTGGCAATTATCGGCTGGACAGCCTTTATATACTCTCCTGTGCTGAAAGATTCCCACGGCTCGACAATGTCTATCATGTGGTGCTTCACTGTCTGCTGTTCCTCTTCAGACGGCTTTGCTGTTCCGATATCCATGTGTTTATAAATCTGCATGGAGTCTGAGCTTATGATTTCTGTGTTCAGGTGTTTTGCGAGGAGGATGGATACCGCTGTTTTGCCGACCCCTGTTGGGCCGAGAAGGATGATTACTTTTCCCATAGAAATTATTATAATAATAAAGTTTATAATATTCGCTTAAATCCCATGTAATATAGGAGGATTTTACAA
>NZ_DAIOFX010000008.1:33471-49698 GCF_036745535.1 Dissulfurispira sp. | reverse complement strand
TAATAAAGTTTATAATATTCGCTTAAATCCCATGTAATATAGGAGGATTTTACAAGGGAGGACAAAGTCCCCCTTGTGCTGATGGAGGTTTTTATGCTGCTTAAAGGCAAGGTATGGAGATTTGGTGATGATATAGATACAGACGCAATCATTCCTGCGAGATACCTCAACACATCCGACCCCAATGAGCTTGCCAAGCATGTAATGGAGGATGCTGATAAAGAATTCCCGAATAAAGTAAAAGCCGGGGATATAATCGTTGCAGGAAAGAACTTCGGATGCGGCTCATCAAGGGAGCATGCGCCGATAGCCATAAAGGCTGCTGGTGTTCAGGCAGTTATTGCAAAGAGTTTTGCGAGGATTTTCTACCGAAACTCTTTTAATATAGGCCTTCCAATATTCGAATCAGAAGAGGCATCTGAGAAAATTAAAGAAGGCGATACTGTAGAGATAGATGCCGACAATGGCGTTATAAAAAACCTTTCAACAGGCGAACAATATACAGCAAAACCAATACCTCCATTCATGCAGGAACTGATAGCTGCCGGAGGCTTGATTGCTTGGACAAAGAAAAAGATAAAGGGAGTTGTAGCATGAAAAGATCATTTGAAATTGCGGTAATAGCCGGAGACGGTACAGGTCCCGAGGTTATAGCCGAGGGAATAAAGGTCCTGAATGCCGCTTCATCGAGATTCGGGTTTAAACTGAATTTCAATCATTATGATTTTGGCGGCGACAGATATTTGAGGACAGGAGAAACCCTTCCTGATAGTGCCATCGATGAACTCAGAAAATACGACGCCATATATCTTGGAGCCATAGGGCATCCTGATGTTAAACCGGGAATTCTGGAGAAGGGCATTTTATTAAGATTGAGGTTTGAGCTCGACCAGTATGTAAATCTGAGGCCGGTCAAGCTTTATCCAGGTGTTGAATGCCCTTTAAAAGACAAGGGTCCTGAGCATATCGATTTTGTTGTTGTGAGGGAGAACACAGAAGGGCTTTACGCAGGCGCAGGAGGAGTGCTTAAAAAAGGAACCCCTGACGAGGTGGCTGTTCAGGAGTCGATAAATACGAGAAAGGGTGTGGAGCGTTGCATCAGGTATGCCTTTGAATACTGCAAAAAGAGACATAAGATGAACAAGCTCACCTTATGCGGAAAGACCAATGTTCTCACATATGCCTTTGATCTGTGGGAAAGGACATTTTATGAGGTTGCAAGGGAATATTCCGAGATAGAGGTTGATTACGCACATGTAGATGCCATAACCATGTGGTTTGTGAAAAACCCTGAATGGTTTGATGTGATAGTCACGGATAATATGTTTGGCGATATCATTACCGATCTGGGTGCAATGATACAGGGAGGCATGGGTATTGCCGCAGGAGGGAATATAAATCCTGAAGGCGTTTCCATGTTTGAGCCTATAGGTGGCTCTGCACCAAAATACAAGGGTAAAAATATCATCAATCCACTGGCAGCGATATGCGCAGGAGGCATGATGCTTGAGCACCTCGGAGAGGACAGGGCAGGGAAAATAATCGAAAAAGCGGTCATGGAAGTGACAGGCAAACACATTAAGAGCCTTGCAGCAGGAAAGATGGGACTTTCGACCACAGAAGTTGGAGACTTAGTCGCAAATTATGTAAGCAAATTGTAATTTAGGATAAAGAGAAGTAAAGGAGCAAGAAGATGTTAAAGAAGAAAGATAAGTATGTAGTAGCTGTTGTTGGCGCTACCGGTGCAGTGGGCAATGAGATGATTGCTGTGCTGGAGGAGAGGAAATTTCCTGTAGAAAAACTCAGGCTCTTTGCATCAGAAAGGTCTGAAGGAAAGACGCTCCAGTTCGAAGGCAGCGAAATCCCTGTGGAAAGCCTGAAAGAGGATTCATTCAAGGGGATAGACATTGCATTGTTCTCTGCTGGTGCTGAAAGGTCAAAGATATGGGCGCCCATTGCAGCAAAATCAGGGTGTGTGGTTGTCGACAATTCAAGCCAGTGGAGGATGGACCCTGAAGTTCCCCTTGTTGTCCCTGAGGTGAATGCACATGACCTCAAGTGGCATAAGGGAATCATTGCAAACCCAAACTGCTCAACCATACAAATGGTAGTTGCATTAAAGCCAATACACGATGCTGTAAGGATAAAGAGGGTCGTGGTTACAACATTTCAGGCAGTATCTGGAACAGGCAAAAAGGCGATAGATGAACTTTTGCAGCAGACAACAGACATGTTGAACTTCAGGGAGATACAGAAAAATGTCTACCCGCACCAGATAGCATTTAATGTGCTGCCACATATAGATAAGTTCCTTGAAAACGGCTACACAAAAGAAGAGATGAAGATGGTTAACGAGACCAAAAAGATAATGGGAGACACTTCTATAAGAGTTACTGCAACAACCGTAAGAGTGCCTGTATTCAGGGGACATTCGGAGTCCGTAAATATAGAGACCGAAAAGAAGATAACGTCCAATGAAGTGCGCTCCATACTTTCAAAGGCGCAGGGCATTGTGGTATTCGATGCACCTGAAAAAAATGTGTATCCCTTGCCAATCGAGGTGGCCGGCAAGGACCCTGTTTATGTTGGAAGGATCAGGGAAGACGAGTCAATCGATAATGGAATAAACATGTGGGTTGTTTCGGATAACTTAAGAAAAGGCGCGGCATTAAATGCAGTGCAGATAGCAGAAGAATTAGTCAAATAAATTTTGGAGGTGAGCCATGGCAAAGAACGCCACAAATGGCAGGGATTTTCTATTTACTTCTGAGTCGGTTACAGAAGGGCATCCTGACAAGATTGCAGACCAGATATCTGATGCAATACTGGATGCGATTCTGGCTCAAGACCCTATAGCGAGGGTTGCCTGCGAATGCCTTGTCACAACAGGGCTGGCATTTGTTGCAGGAGAAATAACAACCAGTTGTTATGTTCATATACCCGACATAGTCAGAGAGACAATAAAGGATATCGGTTATACAAAGGCTAAGTATGGTTTTGATTATGAGACCTGTGCAGTAATTACATCCATCGACAAGCAGTCCCCTGATATTGCTATGGGTGTTGATGTCGGAGGGGCTGGGGACCAGGGCTTGATGTTCGGGTTTGCCTGCGATGAAACACCTGAACTAATGCCCATGACCATTATGCTTGCACACAAGCTTACGAGGAAATTAACAGAGGTGAGAAAGAAGGATGTCCTCGGATATCTCCGTCCTGACGGCAAATCACAGGTATCCATTGAGTACAAAGACGGCAAACCTTACAAAGTACGCACGATTGTCATATCATCCCAGCACAGCCCTGACATCACTTTAAAAGAGATGAGGGAGGATATCATAGAAAAGGTCATAAAGCCTGTCATTCCTCCGGAGCTTCTCGATGAGGAGAGTGTTGTCTATCACATTAACCCAACAGGGAGATTTGTCATTGGCGGCCCCCAGGCTGATACGGGATTGACAGGCAGAAAGATTATAGTCGATACATACGGCGGAGTCGGAAGCCACGGCGGCGGATGCTTCTCGGGCAAAGACCCTTCAAAGGTCGACAGGTCCGCATCCTACATGGCAAGGTATATTGCCAAGAATATTGTAGCATCAGGGATAGCAGCGAGATGCGAGATACAGCTTGCCTATGCCATTGGTGTGCCTGAGCCTGTATCTGTTTTTGTAGACACATTTGGTACAGGCAAAATAGCCGATTCAGAGATATCAAAACTCATAGTGAAAAACTTTGATATGACGCCAAAGGGTATTATCACAAAGCTCGATCTCAGAAAACCAATATACAAAAAGACAGCGGCCTACGGCCATTTCGGAAGGAACGAGGAAGGATTCACGTGGGAAAAGACAGACATGGCAGCAACATTAAAGAAAGCTGTAGGCGCATAGGAGGATAGATGGTAAAGCATCATGTAAAAGATCTCGGTCTGGCAAACAAAGGCAAGCTGCGCATAGAGTGGGCTGCACATGAGATGCCTGTTTTAAAAAGCATCACCGAAAGGTTTAAGAAAGAAAAACCCCTTATGGGCATCAGGGTTACCGCGTGCCTTCATGTTACAACAGAAACCGCAAATCTCATGGAGACGCTCAAGGCAGGCGGAGCCGAGATATCGCTCTGCGCATCCAATCCATTAAGCACACAGGATGATGTGGCAGCATCCCTTGTGAAGAATTCGGGCATATCGGTCTTTGCAATAAAAGGCGAGGACACAAAGACATATTACAGGCATATCAAGGACTCTCTGTCCATTAAACCTCAGATAACTATGGATGACGGAGCCGATGTTGTATCCACACTCCACAAAGAAGAAAAGGCGCTTCTTAAATATGTTATCGGAGGCACAGAAGAGACAACAACCGGGGTGATAAGGCTTAAGGCAATGGCTGCTGACGGAGCCCTTCAATATCCCATAATTGCTGTGAATGATGCCTATACAAAACATCTCTTTGACAACCGCTACGGCACGGGCCAGAGCACAATGGACGGAATAATCAGGGCAACCAATAGATTGATTGCAGGCTCTGTATTCGTTATAGCTGGTTATGGCTGGTGCGGAAGGGGAGTTGCCATGAGGGCCAAAGGACACGGCGCAAGGGTAATTATTACAGAGGTTGACCCATTAAAGGCGCTTGAGGCAACAATGGATGGCTATGAGGTAATGTCCATAAAGGAGGCTTCAAGGATCGGAGACATATTCGTTACTGCAACAGGAAACATAAATGTCATCTCAAAGGAGTGTTTTTCGGTTATGAAGGATGGAGCAATAGTCTGCAATACAGGACACTTTAATGTTGAGATCGACATTGAAAGCCTTCAGAAGATGTCAAAGGCAAAGAGGATTATTAGGGACTATGTAGAAGAATATACCCTCAAAAACGGCAGACGCATTTATCTCCTGGGCGAGGGAAGGCTCATCAATCTCGCTGCTGCAGAGGGACATCCATCAGCAGTTATGGATATGAGCTTTGCAAACCAGGCATTGTGCGTTGAGTATATGGTGAAGAATGCAAAGAAACTCCAAAAGACAGTTTACAGCGTGCCTGAAAAGATAGATAAAGAAATAGCTCGCCTTAAATTAAAGGCAATGGGCATTAAGGTTGATACCCTCACTCCTGAACAGAAAAAATATCTCCAGAGCTGGGAGATGGGGACATAATTAAACCTCAAAAAAGGGGGGATACAAGCCCCCCCTTTTTATCTTCATCTGAATAGTTATCGATATTTCCTCTCCCCACAAACAACACTATAGAATCAAAAACTTGACTGCATAGTGCCTGCCGGATAAAATGTTATCAAATGCAAATAAATATAAAAATGGATATTATCTATAAATAGAAATGACATCAGCAGAACTTGCGATACTCATTAGTATTATTTCAGTTGCAATAGCAGGTCTTTCGCTTGGATGGAATATCTATCGCGATGTAGTTCTTAAAGCTAAAATAAAAATCGGCTTTGGGGTCAGAACTCTAATTCAAGAGGGGAATCCATCTCGACCAGAATATGTAAACATTACAGCGACCAATCATGGCCCGGGTTCTGTCACCCTCAGCATGGTACAGATGAAAGATAGTTCATGGTGGAGGTGGCTATTACGCAAAGAAAAATATGCCGTAGTTATACATGACTATACAAACCCATTAAGTGGCCAGTTGCCTTATAAGCTGGAGGTTGGAGCAAAATTTGATCTTCTCTTTCCTTATGATGCAAAGCGCATGTTGAAAAACGGATGGTCCCATATAGGCATAAGTGATTACTTTGGCCGTACTCACTGGGCTAAGTCAAAGCAGGTAAAGGAAGCAATCAATAAATGGAAGAAGGATTTTGAAAATAACACATAATAATCAAAATAAGTAGCAGACCTGACCCTCTTGACCCATTTCTGTTTTTATAAACCGATTTCAGGCGTAGACAATAGAAAAAGAAAAATCTTAATTTCTGGTAAAATGTATCAATGAGTAAATATGAAAAGCTTTTACTGAAAATTTTAAGCGGTACCTCAGATGCAAATATTCAATTTGAAGATTTATGCAGGCTGCTAAAACATTTGGGTTTCGATATGAGGGTTAAAGGCAGCCATCACATATTCAGAAAAGAAATGATTATAGAAAAAATTAATCTTCAGCGTGATGGCAACATGGCAAAAGCTTATCAGGTTAAACAAGTAAGGAATATTTAGTAAAATATAAACTCGGAGGGACAATTGATGTATAAATATGAGATTATTATTTACTGGAGCAATGAAGACAATGCTTTTATAGCGGAAGTGCCTGAACTCCCCGGCTGTATGGCTCATGGAGAAACTCCTGAAAAGGCATTAAAAAATGCTAAAGAAGCAATTCAATTATGGCTTGATACCGCTAAGGAGTTTGGCGATCCCATACCTGAGCCTAAAGGTGAAAGACTTATCTTTGCTTAAAATATTCGCTCTTTTGCACCAGGGCAGGTTAAAACATGGTGTGAGCCTTCTTTTCGTTTGTATTTACAGCCGTATAATTCAAAAATCTTTAACTGAGTTTTCCAATCTGTAGGGAATATCCTCGGCATTAAGCGACCTGAAGCACCTGTTTCTCGAATCCAACGATTTCATTTTCAGGCATAATGGTATCGTCCTGAATGATAAACCCGCATTCGGCAAGATAGTCTTCAAGCGTTCCCATCTCTCTCATCTCGGCAAATTGAATCCTCATGACCTCTTCAAGATGTGCTTTTGCCTCTTCAATAGTTTTCCCCTGTGCAACAAAGTCCAATTCAGGCACTTTGGCTATACACCACTTTCCCTTTCTGCCATAATTCAATGGTTGCCTTTATTTTCATTGCAGCCTCCCATCTAACTTTTTTATTATAACAGAGAATTTAAGGGCATACATTCTACAATCTTTCAGGCAGCCTGATCACCTTCTCAGCGCCTTCGATTATTGTGTCCGGAAAACCGCAGGCGCGCTTGATCCGCACATCCTTGTCGAGGGGATTTTTTGTTTTTTGTATCCGGATATATTCCTCCACATCCACGTCAGCCGTTACATAAGGAAGGTGCGCCCATCCGTGACCAGATTATATAGGACCCTTGTAAAAAAGAGGTTGTTATCATCGGGATTGAAATAAACATCATCTTCAATATTATCGATGTCCTTGCCATTGCCCGTAAAATGAAAGTGCATGTCTATCTTCATAAATTTTTAAGCTCCATACTATCAAAGACCGGCTTGAGCACCACGTCCTTTGCTTCTTTTTGATGGGCCTTAACCGCCTCATGGAATTTAAACCAGCGGCTTTCCTGAAAATTCTCCTTTGATTTGTAGTTCCACTTAAAAAAAATCTATCCTTTTGCTGACAGCCTCCTTAAACCATGCATCTGCGTCATAATCGATAAAACCCTCTCCGATAATGGTCTTATACCGGTCTATGCGAATATCTCTCTGCTCGTTCGTCTCGCCATATTCTCCAATGGCCTTGTCCGGTTCAGCCATCAGGCTTCCTCTGTCCTGAGCTTTTGAGCCTGTAAATGAGCATTAGAAGATAAATAATCTATATCAGATGATTTCGGACTTGTCAAATTCTCTGTCCACAGAAAGCTGTTATAATATGTAATGAAAAAAATCAACCTCAAGGCCTTATCAAAACAGGAATTGGAATCATTCATTAAAGAATTAGGCCTTCCTTCCTTCAGGGCAAAACAGATCCTGCACTGGATATACGAAAAATATGCCGGTTCGATCCATGAGATTACGGAACTATCAAAAGACCTGAGAGAAAAACTTTCGGAGAATGCATACATAAGCAATCTTGAACTGCTTGGCAGACAGGTTTCTGAAGACGGTACAGAGAAATTCCTTTTTGGCCTTGAAGACGCTGAGACCATAGAAAGTGTTCTTATTCCTGATGAAGACCGATTAACCCTCTGTATTTCATCGCAGGCAGGCTGTGCAATGGATTGCAGATTCTGTCTTACAGGCAAATTGGGGCTTAAGAGAAATCTCAAATCGCATGAAATTGTCGATCAGATAATATCTGTAAGTAGAACTATAAAACCAAGACAAATCACAAACATCGTATTAATGGGCATGGGAGAGCCTCTGTCAAATTTTGATAATGTTGTAGATGCATTATGGAGGATCACAGAATTTATGAAAATATCTCCGAGGAGAATAACCCTTTCCACATCCGGCATTGTTCCAAAGATTCTTGAGCTTCCGAAAAAAGCGCCTGCGGTGAATCTGGCTATATCACTGAATGCGACAACAGATGAGGAGAGGGACTATATAATGCCCATAAATAAAACCTATCCCCTCAAAGAATTGTTAACTGCATGCCGTAAATTCCCCCTGCCTGCGAGGAGAAGGATAACCTTCGAATATGTAATGCTGAAAAATATCAATGATACGCCTGAAGATGCAAAAAGGCTCATAAATCTTTTGAAAGGGATACCATCAAAGTTAAATCTCATACCATTCAATCCCTATGAAGGTTCCGAGTTTGAGAGGCCAGAGGATGCGCGGGTTTTAAACTTCCAGAAGATACTCATCAAAGGCCATATCACTGCCTTAATAAGAAAGAGTAAGGGGCAGGATATCCTCGCTGCCTGCGGGCAGCTAAAAGCACGGTATAGAGTGGAGTAATGGAGTGTTACTTCTTTGTTTTCAGCGTCTCTTCCATCATCAGTATATACTTCGTGTATTCAAACCCGAATTTCATCAATTCGGTCTCGTCATTTTTTATTCTTTCTAAGGTCTTTTCATCTATATCAAACACCTCAAGGAACTTGCTCTCGAACACAAACCTCCTGAATCTGTCGACATCGTAGCAGGCCATATAAAATGCCTTTTGTTTCTTTTCATCCAACGAATGGCCGGGGAGATTTCTTCTGAACAGGATATCTTTCCATCCCCTGTTCATATCGTCATAGACGTCAACTCCCTGATCGTCCCTCCAGCTCTTTATCGTCCATTCCGAATCTTCGTTGAAGCCGAGGCAGTGGGGCTCCTTTATAAGGAAATAGAACTCCTCGGTGATTGGTTCATTTATCTTATCATCCATCTTCTTCAAGGAAGCCTGTCCAACAGGATAGTATCTGCAGTTTGCAGGTCTGTCTGTGTATATGTTGCACCCCTCAGACGTTACAAAGGGGCACTTCCTTTCTGCATCTTCACTCATTTTCAGAAATACAAAGGGGTGGGATGTTTTCTCGTCTATCTCTACATAGGTATGGTTAGCCAAAAATTCGCCTGATGATATGCCCAGCCTGTTTTTTAGTCTCACGATATCATATGGGGTTAACATTATATTGATATTGCTGCAGCACTTTGTAAAGCAGCCTATGTCTTTATGGCACCTGAACTTGAATTTTGTATCCAGCGAAAGCCTCACCGGCTCCACATGTTTCATGCTTAACATCTGATTCCTCCAAAAATTATTTGCTTATTTTAACATTTAACAGCTATAAAAACCTATCCAGGTATAGTAGTTGCGCTCAAAATTGACTTTTATCAAGGCATTTTAGTATTCTAAATCTTTACGGGGCGTAGCGCAGCCTGGCTAGCGCACCTGCCTTGGGCGCAGGGGGTCGGAGGTTCGAATCCTCTCGCCCCGACCATGCGCCTGTAGCTCAGTTGGATAGAGCAACTGCCTTCTAAGCAGTGGGCCAGGGGTTCGAATCCCTTCAGGCGCGCCATATACGAACGGTGGGCGTAGCTCAATGGCAGAGCACTGGACTGTGGCTCCAGTGGTTGCGGGTTCAATCCCCGTCGCCCACCCCAAAAATCGTGATGAGTAAAGCGTAATGAGTTTTTATTATATAGTTAAAAGCCTTTTACCCATTACCGATAACGCATTACGGATAACGAATTTGCGCCTGTAGCTCAGTGGATTAGAGCATCGGCCTCCGGAGCCGAGGGTCGGAGGTTCGAATCCTCTCAGGCGCGCCAACGACTATTGTTAGACATTCTCCAGAATATGCCCTAATTTCTTCTTCTTTGTTTTCAGATAGACGATGTTTTTATCGTGGGGACTTGATTCTACCGATACCCTTTCAACAACCTTAAGCCCATAGCCTTCAAGTCCTATTATCTTTTTGGGGTTGTTTGTCATGAGTTTCATCTTTCTAACGCCGAGATCAACAAGTATCTGGGCGCCTATTCCATAGTCCCGCAGGTCGGGCTTAAAACCGAGTTTGATATTGGCCTCAACAGTATCGAGCCCTTTGTCCTGAAGCTCGTAAGCCTTCAGTTTATTGGCAAGGCCTATGCCCCGCCCTTCCTGTCTCATATAAAGTATGACGCCCTTGCCGTCTTTCCTTATCATCTCCATTGCCTTGTGCAACTGGTCTCCGCAGTCGCACCTCTTCGATCCGAAAACATCGCCTGTGAGGCATTCGGAATGAACTCTCACAAGCACTTTATCCTCTGGCTTGATTTCTCCTTTCACAAGTGCTATGTGGACATTGGGATCAACATCATTGGCGTATGCTATGGCTGTAAAGTCACCTCCGTATTCCGTGGGCATCTGGACAGTAGCAACCCTCCTTACAAGCCTCTCTGTCCTCATCCTGTACTGAATGATGTCTTTTACTGTTATGATTTTCATGCGATGTCTTTCTGCAAACTCCATCAGTTGCGGAACCCGTGCCATTGTCCCGTCATCATTCATTATCTCGCATATAACCCCAGCGGGATATAGTCCTGCAAGCCTGGCAAGATCAACAGAGCCCTCGGTCTGCCCTGCCCGCTGCAGAACTCCTCCGGGCTTTGCCCTGAGTGGAAATACATGTCCTGGCCTTGCGATGTCTTCAGGCTTTGTCTGGGGGTTTATGGCTGTGAGGATGGTAACTGCCCTGTCATGGGCGGATATCCCTGTTGTAACGCCCTTTTTAGCCTCAATGGATACTGTAAATGCAGTGCCGAATGACGATGTGTTGGCATCGGTCATCATCGGCAGCTTTAGATCTTCAACCCTCTGAGGCGTTAAAGAAAGACATATAAGCCCCCTGCCATGCTTTGCCATGAAGTTTATGGCTTCCGGCGTAATCTTTTCAGCAGCCATGCAGAGGTCGCCCTCGTTTTCCCTGTCTTCGTCATCAACGAGGATGACCATCATGCCCTTTGCTATGTCTTCGAGGGCCTCTTCTATAGTATTGAACTTATATTTTTCCATAAAACCTCCATTCATTAGTAATTAGGTAATTAGTAATTAAGCAATTAAAGATAAAAGAATTCTATTCAATTACTCAATAACTTAATTGCTCAATAACTTGATATTTTTGAGTATAGCAAAATCGTCCAATATCTTTCCATTTAGAACCGTGATCCAGCGATAAGGATAAGTGGAAAAAGCCTTAAGTTCTGGTATAATTAGTCAATATTGAAAAGGAGTTGTGATGGAGCAACTTTCATTAAAGACAGAAAAGTTTTTTGACATCCTGAATACCGTTCTTTCTACCCTCAATATCGATGAAGTGCTCACAACCGTTGTCAAAGAGATAAAGATCCTCCTCGGTGCTGACAGATGCACCCTTTTTTTAGTCGATAAGGACAACAACGAATTGTATTCAAAAGTCCTCCAGGCAGACAACCTCGTAGAAATAAGGGTTCCAATCACCCGGAGCAGCCTTGCAGGCTATTCATCCACGACAGGAACGGTCTTGAATATAAAAGACGCCTATGACGAGGGAGAATTAAAGTCCGTAGACAGCGGATTGTGCTTTGACAGGAGATGGGATGAAAAGAGCGGATATAGGACAAGGAGTGTGCTGGCAATCCCTGTAAAGGCAAAGGGCGAAGTTGTAGGGGTGTTTCAGGCGCTTAATAAACCAGACGGCTTCTCTGAGCAGGATGTCAGCATGATGGAACAGCTCGCATTTCTTCTGGGTATCGCGGTAAATAATGCCCTTTCATACCAGACCATTGAGGAAGAGAAAAAACTCAGGGAGTACATTATCGATGATATAGAAGAAGGAATCTGCATCCTCGATACAAAGAAGCGGATCATTTCCGCAAACAAGTTCTTAGAAGTAATGAGCGGCATGCGATACTCCACCGATGCCATGGTGGGAGAGTATTTCTTCGAGCTTTTCCCAAACTTTGCCAACACACAGCTTGAGGAAAAGGTGAATGAGTCCATTTCCTATGGATTTAAAATGGCAGCATTGCTTGAAGTGCTTGAGGTAAAGATTATTCCATACCTCGATGAAAAAGGAAAGGTAAAAAAATTGATACTCATCTTTACAAGGGTATAGTGGCGTTTAAAAGACCGGCAGGAAAAAGCTTTGAAGAACTGCTCATAGAAAGAGGTCTCCTGACAAAAGAGAAGCTGCAGGAGCTTCTTACGAAAATAACAAGGGAGAAGAAGAGCCTTGAACAACTCCTGCTGGAGTCGGGGTTTTCCGAGGAAAAGATAGCTGCCATTAAGGCAGAATATCTCGGCTATGAATTCGTTGACCTGTCATCCTATCCACAGCCGCCCCTTGATTTATTAAAACATATAAAGCCTGCCTATGCAAAAAATTATAAAGTAGTTCCTGTAAAATACGAAGACGAAGTTCTGACCATTGCCATGGTTGAGCCCAGGGATTTCATGGCACTGGACGAGGTTATTCGTCTTTACAGGGATTCAAAGTTCAGGATAAAAGACTCCAAGGTCGTCATGACCACATCAAAACAACTCTTCTCAGCCATAGAGAAATTCTATGCAATACCAAAGGATGAAGTCGGAATGGGAAACATACTATCCCAGTTGGCAGAGACTTACAGACCCAAGATAGAGGTAGCGGAAGTTGCACGGGAGGATGCCACGGAAAACAGCGCGCCCATTGTAATGCTTGCAAATAAGATAGTGGAGGAGGCATTCCAAAAAAGGACGAGCGACATACATCTTGAGCCTGCAATAGACCATCTGCGAATCAGATACCGGATAGACGGAGAACTGACAGAAGTAATGCGCGTGCCGAGATATGCGCAGGACGCCCTGATTACGAGATTTAAGATAATGTCCGACATGAGGATAGACGAGAGGCGGCAGCCTCAGGACGGCAGGATAGATTTTACCAAGTATAACCCCGCTGTGGAGATAGACCTCCGTGTTTCAACGGTACCGACACCCCACGGAGAGGACATAGTAATGAGGATATTGGACAAGAAGAGTTCCATCCTCTCCCTCGAGATGCTCGGATTCAACGAACACAATATGAAATTGTATAAAGAGGCAATAGCTTCTCCATACGGCATTATCCTCCATGTGGGTCCTACAGGAAGCGGAAAGACAACAGCCCTCTATGCTGCCCTGAAATCCATGGATACACCGAATGTAAAGATAGTCACTGCGGAAGACCCTGTGGAATATACACTCGGAGGGCAGATTATACAGAGCAATATAAACCCTCCTGTAGGCTATACATTTGCAAAGGCGATAAGGGCATTTATGAGGCACGACCCCGATATTATCCTGATAGGAGAAATCAGAGACCTTGAAACAGCAAAGACTGCAGTGGAGGCATCCCTTACAGGACATCTCGTTTTTTCGACCCTTCACACAAATGATGCCATAGGTACTATTACAAGACTCACAGAGATGGGCATAGAGTCATACCTTGTTGCAGACTCTTTGCTTCTTGTATGCGCTCAGAGGCTTATGAGGAGGATATGCAAAAAGTGCAAGGAGTCTTATATTGTCACCGATGAAGAGGTGGAGATGTCAAGGGGCGACATAAAACCAGGAACGACCCTTTACAAGGGCAAGGGTTGCGAAGCCTGCGAAGGAACAGGATATAAAGGCCGTTCAGGAGTTTATGAGGTGCTCGCAATGAACAAAAGCTTACGGAGCCTTTTGATAAAAGGCGCCTCAACAGAAGAATTGAGAAAAACAGCCATTGAAACAGGCATGAGGACGCTGAGGCAGGACGCAATAGAAAAGGCTTTGACAGGCGTCAGCACCATCGAAGAGGTCGTATCAACCACCCTGGCAGAGGGATAGAACCGTTTGAATTGCAATCACTAAATCATAAATTCGAATTTCGAAATTCGGATTTGGAATTTGTTTTCTTGGGATTTAGAGTTTAAAACATTATGGAAATAGTAAAAAAGGGCAAGTTAGGAATTCTCATCGGACTTTCCATTACGACATTTACGATAGTATTAATGCTTCTCAAACTATCCCCTCTCGAAACACTCGAAGAAAAGCTCCTCGATTACAGATTTAAAGTCAGGGGGACAATTAAACCTCCCGACACTGTATTAATTGCAGCAATAGATGAGAAGAGCATAGAAAAGCTCGGCAGGTGGCCGTGGGACAGAGACAAGATTGCAGAACTCGTTAATAAGTTAAATGACGCGGGTGCGGAAATAATTGTCTTTGACATAATCCTTAGTGAAAAAGAGAAGAATGACCCATTGCTTGGCAGAGCTATTAATGATGCAGGCAATGTGATACTGCCTGTTGTCTTTGACTTTGAAAAGGATTCAGACCTGCCTGAAAACGACTTCCTTTTAAGCTCTGCATTTACATCCATTGTAAACCATGAGATGTTTTATAAATACAATCCAATCATGTCGAAAAGGGTTCTTATCCCTGTGCCTGAGATCATACAGAATGTGATGGGGCTTGGACATATCAATATGTTCCCGGACAGTGACGGCACACTGAGGTGGGAGTCTCTGATAATTGGATATAAAGACCATCTCTATCCATCGATCACGCTTCAGGCAGCAGCCTTTTATTTAGGTATTCCTCATGAAAAGGTTGTTATAAAGGCAACGGAGGGCATACAACTTGGCAAGAGATTTATTTCAACTGACAGATGGGGGAGGTCGCTCATTCATTACTACGGGCCAGAACAAACATTCAAGCATATTTCCATATCAGACATCATAGAAGAAAATATAAAGCCTGATGACCTGCAGGGCAAAATAGTGCTTATTGGTGCAACTGCTGTGGGTATTTACGATTTAAGGGTTACTCCTTTTTCTCCTGCAATGCCCGGAGTCGAAAAACATGCAAACGTCATATCGTCCATCATGGAGAACAGGTTTATCAGATGTGTTTCTCGATCGACAAACCTGATTGTCCTTTTGTTATCCGGATGCCTGCTTTCCATCCTGATACCGAGGTTTAAGGCAGCAGGCGCTTCGGCCATCGCAGGCATTTTTCTCCTGCTCGTGCTTTTGTCTGGCTACTATCTGTTTGCTAAAAACGGTCTCTGGATAAATATCGCATATCCTTCGATTAACATACTGTTTATATTCATAAGCGTTACAGCTTACAACTATGCTGTAGAGGAAAAGCGTGCAAGAAAAATCAGGGCAATGTTCTCGAGCTATGTAACAGAAAAAATAGTCAATGAACTGATCAAAAATCCAAGTATGGCTAAACTGGGCGGCGAAAGAAGAGAGATAACAGTTCTCTTCTCCGATGTAAGGGGATTTACATCCTTATCCGAAAAGCATTCACCTGAAGAGGTTGTTTCCATACTCAATGAGTACCTCGGTGAAATGACAGAGATTGTATTTAAATGGGAAGGAACTCTGGATAAATTCATCGGCGATGCAATTCTCGCATTCTGGGGTGCGCCAATGAAACAGGAAAACCATGCTGAGCTTGCCATCAAATGTGCATTGAATATGGTTAAAAGACTCGAAGAACTCCAGCAGAAATGGCAGTCCGAAGGCAAGCCTGTTCTTGATTGCGGGATTGGAATAAACACAGGCGAGGTGCTTGTAGGAAATATCGGCGCAGAAGGCAAGAAGATGGACTATACTGTCATTGGAGACCATGTGAATTTAGGCTCAAGGGTAGAAGGGCTTACAAAGAAGTATAATGTGCATATCCTGATGACGGAATTTACTATGAATAAGATAAAGGAGTTAATCACAACAGGAAAACTATGGCGTACCGAAGTAACAGGGCTCGAAAAGGTGGTTGTTAAAGGGAAAGAACAGCCTGTTGCGATCTATGCGGTTAAGGGTCTTGAGCAGGGGGCTGAGTCAAAGATTAAAGAGGTGGAAGAAGAAAAAGTTGTAGTGCTAAAAGAAAAATAGTTGCCTGCTTATAAAGCTAACTCTTATTTTTTAAAAAATATCTGCAGTATGGCTATCAGCGATGCTAATTGACCGATCCAGAACAAAAACATCCATTTGATGATATCCGATCGTGTTTTCTCTATCTCAACCATTAAATCAGTTCTGAGATTTGCGAGGTCTTCTTTCGTTGCCAAAATATCTTTCTTTTCTTCAAACTTCT
>NZ_DAIOFX010000008.1:0-33371 GCF_036745535.1 Dissulfurispira sp. | reverse complement strand
CCCACGCGTATGAGCCGTTCATACTTAAGTTATAATATCCGCCTTCAAGGATTGTCTGGTTGAATGTGCCAGATATGGAACCGCTCTGGATAACTGCTGCAGTTCCCTCAGTACTACTACCACTACTTGACACACCGAACCAGTGTATCGCTCCATCCAGTATATTTGCTGAGACATTAAATGTCTTGTTAAGTGTGATATCCGTAATGGGCAAAGGCGGAGGCGGAGGCTTCATAGCAAACCCATCTGGCTGTGGGGGCAAAGGACCTGCTGGAGGCGGAGGAGGCGGCACATCAGTCGGTGGCGGTGGAGGTGGTGCTTTTTCATCCTTTGCTACTGTAGGTTTCACGCCTTCTTCCTGCTGCTTATATTCCCTCTCTCTATATGGTCTCTTTACAGGCGCCTCTCCATGAAATATCTCTCCAACCCTACCAGGTGTTACTATTACTGAGCCGAGCGGATTGGAATATTCTATTATGCCGTCTTTAACATATACCCTCTCAACACCATCTGTGTAAAGTATTCCCTCTGTGCCTCTAACACCTGCCACTGCTGTCTTTGTCTTCATCTCAAATTTGCTTCCTTCAGCAGGATAAACAGGCTTTGGAATTTGAAAACCTATCCTTCCCCTGTAAAGCTTTAGCGATGCTGCCCTCTTTTCACCTTCTGGCTTATACAGATATTCATCTACTCCAAGCCTTGATTTTGGACCAACAGACATAACACTCTGGTCAATAAATGTTATCTCTGCCTTTCCATCACTTTTTGTCCTTAAAATATCTCCTACATTAACAGCATCTCCCACTTTTATAGGCTCAGCCTTAACTGCCCCTGCCCTAAGAATATCCACCCTGCCTTCCACCTTTGTTATCTTGCCAGCTATTTGGCCAGCAAGTTGTGCCTCTGCATTGCCAGTGAATAGTGAACAGTGAATAGTGAATAGTAAAAAAAGGCAAAAGGCAATGGGCAATAGGCAATAAGTTTTAATAAGTAGTTCTTTACTCTGTATCCTTATCATGGCTTACCTCCCTTAAAACCTGTACTCCAGGCTTAATGTATAAAGGTTTTTCTTGTATTCGTAGACAGCTATATTGGAAAGCGTCTTCAAATGGGTATATCCCACGCTTATATCCAGCGGCTTTAAGATTGTATAAGTCAAAGATGCCTGAGCTGTGTAATTATCGTCTTTTCTCGTATTCCTCGGGATTTTTTTATAAATAGAATGCACGTTCGAGTAATTCTGGCGGTATGCCTCTGCAAAGATGTTTGCCCTGAACTTATTGTCTATAAAGGGGTATAAAAGACCGCTCGACACCTTCACGCCGGCATAATCCCAGTTCGGGCCGTCAGCGTCATTGATGTCTCCCTCCAGTCTTACATTAAACAGGCCATTGCCTTTTTTAAATGTATAGATATAGCCGACACCTAATGAAAAATAACTTGCATCCCTGTCCTCTGCCTTGTTGAGATACGCTCCAAATTTCCTTTTATTGTATTCAAAATTAAACTCGTCCTTCCTGTATTTAAAGAAGACCTGCCCCAGATTGTTGCCCTTGATAATAAATGTATATGATGGACTGATAGTAAATGACTGTTTGTACTTAATGTAGTCGACTTCAAGATAATTATAAGAAAGCAAGAGGCTTGTCACACTGGTTTCTGTGTTATAAGAGGGCATTATAGAGAATGTATGACTTACTGTGTCCTGACTGAAGACCTTTTCTGTTCCATTTTTCTTATTGTAATCGCTTTTATCATGCTGGGTGATATTAAGGGAATAAGATGCCTTCATGTTCCATGGCCCCTTTTCATAGACAGTATATTCACCGAGCAGCGAATACAGCCTTTTCCAGTCTTCCTGTTTTGTTATATCAACGAGGGATTCATCTATTGGATTTGCCAGGGCATTGTCGTCATACTGAAGGCCAACACCTAATATAAGTCTGTAAGGAGGAGGCATCTTTTCTATTGCCTCAAGATAGTCCTTTGAAAACAATGCCCAATCGGATGTTGGGTCTACTGTCATTAATCCTTTAAATGCTTCCTTGGCCTTTTTAAACTCCTTTTTCTGAACATAGACTGTAGCGATCTGAAAATCTGCCTGCTGTGTCAGTGAAGTGTCAAGCTCCTTTGCTTTTTTAAATGCCTCAACTGCCTCTGTGTTTTTCTTTAATTTGATGAGTATCAAGCCTTTTAGATAATTGGACTGTGCAGGCCTGACGCCTTCGTTTATGGCTGCTTCAATAATAGTTAATGCCTCTTCATAACTCCCTATGCCATACAAAACATCTGCAAGCAAAAACTTTACATCTGCTGCCTTTGGGTCAAGTTTGAGGGTCTCTTTAAAAAATTTTACAGCCTCTGAGTAATTCTGTATCTCCCGATGGGTAAGACCGAGATAGGATGTTATTTGTGGGTCCGTAGGTTTCTCTCTGTATGCCCTTTCAAAGAGTATAAGCGCCTCTTCGTAATTTTCAGCCTTGAATTCAGCAATGCCCCTGCCAAAGAAATCTTCAGCGGCAAAAACTGAATAGGGGCAAATTAAGAAAAAAACCACTCCAACAAGAAATATTAATTTTTTCACAATTTATCCTCCAATAAACCTCAGTATTGTCAAAAGTTATTTCCCCTCTCCCCTTGTGGGAGAGGGTTAGGGTGAGGGGTTAAAAGTAAACCCCTCTACTTGCCTATTCCTGAGATGTTCCCATAAATACCGCTCTGTATCCGTAGAGTTTTTTCTGAGTGTTTTAGCTATATCTATCAGACTTCTAACCCCCATCCTCGCCCTCCCCCCCATCAAATGGAAGGGCACTTTGTGTGTATCCCTCCCCCCATCAAATGGAAGGGTTTCTTTTATATTGCAACATGTTTTAAGGTGCTTTTTCATAAAACTTTTGACATTACCTAAATCTATCGTTATATATATCACACCGCACTATAAAATGCAAATGAAAATTACCCTTGCCGGTGGTCATAGCATGAGCATTTTATGTCTTTGTTTGTTAGAGAGGAAAAATTAGTCAATTCTATGAAAATTTATGCTAAAATTTAACCATTATGACAACGGATGGTCCTGAGAGGATAAAACAGCTCAATACATTAATAGAATTATCTGCCATTATTAATTCATCCCTTGATATTGCGGAGATAAGAAAGAGGGCCATAGAGGCTGCTACAGAACTCGTAAATACAGAGGCAGGCAGCCTGCTGTTCTTAGACGAGGAGACAGGCGATCTCTATTTTGATGTGGCCATCGGGGAAAAGGGAGAAAAGGTCAAGACCATACGCCTTAAAAGTGGCCAGGGAATTGCAGGTTGGGTCGCAGAGCATGACGAGCCTGTGATTATAAACGACGTCCAAAACGATCAGCGTTTCTTTAAGACTGCCGACGAAAAGAGCGGCTTTGTAACCAAAAATATGATATGCGTGCCTGTAAAAACAAAAGACAAACTTGTGGGTGTGCTTCAGGTAATAAATAAAAAGGGCGCGTCCTTTAATACAGGCGACCTCGAACTGCTGACAGGCCTTTCCCATCAGGTCGCCGTAGCAATAGAAAACGCACGGCTTTATGATGAATTGAGGGAAACCTTTTATGCAACAATTCATGCCCTTGCAGAGACCATAGAAAAAAGAGATCCATACACAGCAGGACACACCAAGAGGGTGATGAATTACAGCCTTGCTATTGGAAGAATGATAGGGCTCTCAAAAAAAGAAATGGAAAACCTTAAACTTTCTGCTATCCTTCATGATATAGGAAAGATCGGCATAAGGGATGATGTGCTGCTTAAAAACGATAAATTGACATCGGATGAATTTAAGAAAATAATGATGCATACAGTATTCGGGGCAGAGATTCTTAACCACATAAGGCAGTTAAAGAGCGTGGTGCCCGGTGTGAAATACCACCACGAAAAATATGACGGCTCAGGTTATCCGGATGGCATAAAGGGTGATGATACACCAATTGTTGCGAGGATAATTGCTGTTGCCGACACATTCGATGCAATGACAACAGACAGACCTTACAGAAAGGGGCTGAGCCTTGATACTGCCTTTGAAGAATTAAAAAAACATGCGGGTACGCAGTTCGACCCTGATGTGGTCAATGCCTTTTTTAAGGCGTATAAAGAAATGGAGATAGCAGTATGAGGATAAAAGTACTTGGATGTTCCGGCGCAGAGTTTCCAGGTCATAATCCGCCAGGGTTTCTACTGGACGAAGAGATATTGTTCGATGCAGGCAGCCTTACCAATGTCCTCGACAAAAATGCTCAAGCAAAGATAAAGGATATATTCATTACCCATGCACACCTCGACCACATAAGGGGTATCTCATTCCTTGCGGACAATATAATCGTTGCAAAAAGGAAACAGCGAGTAAACATTATCAGTATCCCGTCTGTGATAAAGACCATAAAGAAAAACCTCCTGAACGATTCCCTCTGGCCCGATTTTACGATGATACCGGATTATAAGAATGCTGCGCTGAGATACAGGGAGCTAAAATCAGGCAAGTCAATGAGAATAAATGATTATAAGATTACAGCATACAGGGTCACTCATTCTGTCCCGGCAGTTGGATACTTGGTAGAGGATGCAAAGAATAAACGATTTTTTTATACAGGCGACACAGGCCCTACCGATTCCACGTGGAAAAAGATAGGAGACAAAAAGATTCATTGCCTGATAATCGAGGTCTCTTTTCCGAGCGGCATGAGGGATATGTCAATAATGACAGGACATCTTACGCCACAGTTATTGAAAGAAGAGTTAATAAAGATCAAACAGATGCCGGAGCAGATATGCATTACGCATCTAAAACCACAGCACTTCAAGACCATTAAGAAAGAGTTGGAAAGGCTTAAGATAAAAAACCTGCGGTTGCTGAAAGATGGAGATATAATCAGGATATAGCCAGTGACCAGTAATTAGTCTATAAATCCTGATTTCTTGAGTGCTGACAGAAGTTCTGGGTTTTCTTTTGCCCCTGACTCCTGACTCTTGATTCTTGACTCACTCAAGAACTTTGCCACATACTTCCCGAGGATATCCGGCTCGAGATTGACTGTGTCTCCAACATTTTTAAACCCTATTGTCGTCAGCTTCGCTGTGTGAGGAATTATCACGACACTGAATGCATCCTTTAATACATCCACGACTGTCAGGCTTATGCCGTCAACTGCAACAGAGCCTTTCTCAACAAGATATCTCAATACATTATCCGGCGCTTCTATCTCGATCCTTAAAGCATTACCCAATGGAGTTTTGCTTCTTATTTTTCCTATATCTTCCACATGGCCTACAACAAAGTGCCCGCCTAATTTTGAATTCGGCCTGAGGGAAGGCTCAAGATTAACCCTGCCGCCCCTCTTGAGATTTCCGAGGTTTGTGTTCTTCAGGGTTTCATAGGAAACATCGAAGGAGAGGATATCCTTTTCCATATTCACCACAGTAAGACAAACACCGTTTATGGCAATGCTGTCTCCGGGTGCTGCATCTTTTACAACCTCGGAAGCCTTTATAGACAGCCGTGCGCTCTCTGTCTTTTTCTCAAGAGAGACCACTTCGCCAAGTTCTATTATCAATCCGGTAAACATGGCATTAATGTATCAGTTTCCCTATCCTTCCTAATCTCGGCATTTTTTTCATATTATCCCATGACCAGTATATTATAAACGCCTTGCCTTTTACTTCCTTCATGTCCACATAGCCCCAGTACCTGCTGTCGTAGCTCTGATCCCTGTTGTCTCCCATAACAAAGAGCTTATTCTTTGGCACAAGATAGGGGCCAAAGTTGTCCCTCGGCTCTATAGTGCCAGTACGCATAGAATTGGCAGAATTATCAGTATGCTGCACATAGGATTCATTTATTGGATTTCCATTAACATATATTATTTTCTTCTTTGACTCAATTATATCGCCTTCAACTGCAATAACCCTTTTTATGAAGTCCCTGCTCGGGTCTTCAGGGTACTTAAAGACAACAATATCCCCTCTTTTCGGTTTTGTAAAAATGAGTATCCTGTTATCGGAAAAGGGCATCTTTGTGCCGTATATAAATTTATTTACAAGAATGTGATCTCCAATCAGGAGGGTTTGAAGCATCGATCCCGACGGAATCTTGAATGCCTGAACAACATACGTCCTGATAATAAGGGCCAGTATTAATGCAGTACCAATGGTCTTTGTGTATTCCCATAATTTACTCTGTTTCATGTTTCTTCTTTTGAGTAATTAAGTAAATGAGTATATGAGTGAATGGGTCTACGAATTAAAAATATTTTCTCATCCACCCATTCACCTATTATTCCTTAACCTGCAATACAGACAGGAACGCCTCCTGTGGTATCTCCACCTTTCCGATCTGCTTCATCCTCTTTTTCCCTTCCTTCTGTTTCTCGATAAGCTTCCTCTTCCTTGTTATATCTCCGCCGTAACACTTTGCAAGGACATTCTTTCTCAGCGCCTTTACGCTTTCCCTTGCTATAACCTTCCCGCCTATGGCAGCCTGGATGGCGATCTCGAAGAGTTGTCTCGGAATAACCTCTCTCAATTTTTCTGCAATCTGCCTGCCCTTATAATAAGCCTTGTCCTTATGCACAATCAAGGAAAGGGCATCCACAGGCTCTCCATTAAGCAGTATATCGAGCTTGACGAGGCTGGATTCCCTGTATCCGAGGAATTCGTAATCCATAGATGCATAACCCTTTGAGACAGACTTAAGCCTGTCGTAAAAGTCCCATAGTATTTCGTTCAGAGGCAGCTCGTACGTGACCATAATCCTGTCCTGGCTTATATAGCTGAATTCCTTTTGTATGCCCCGCTTTTCCTGACAGAGATCAAGTATCTGGCCTATGTAAGTCTGCGGTACGAAGATCGTTACCTTTACAAAAGGCTCCTCTATCTTCTGGTATCTATCGGGAAGGCTGCTCGGGTTATCCATATAGACCTCTTTGCCGGCCATGTCAGTTACCCTGTAAATAACCGTGGGCGCGGTGCTGATAAGCGAGAGCTCGAACTCCCTTTCGAGCCTCTCCTTTATTATCTCCATGTGGAGGAGCCCAAGAAATCCGCACCTGAAGCCGAATCCGAGGGCAGACGATGTCTCTGGCTCGAAGCTGAAGGATGAATCATTGAGCCTCAGCTTTTCGAGGGAGATCTTTAAGTCTTCATACTGGTGCGTCTCGATAGGATAAAGACCGCAAAAAACCATGGGTTTAATCTCTTTGTATCCCGGCAAGGGCCTTTCCGCAGGATTGCCTGCATCTGTTATCGTGTCTCCTATTTTTGTGTCTCCCACATTCTTTATGCCTGCAATTATATAACCTACCTCGCCTGAAGAGAGCTGTAATGCCTCCTGCATCTTGGGCGTAAATACACCAACCTTTGTAACCTCGTACTCCTTGTCTGTTGCCATTAATTTTATTTTCATGCCAGGACGTATTACCCCGTCAAATATTCTGACAAGGACCATGACCCCCTGATAATTATCAAACCATGAATCGAATATCAATGCCCTGAGTGGGCTTGCATCGATGCCTTTCGGAGGAGGTACCTTTTTTACGATAGCCTCGAGTATTTCCTTTATGCCTATTCCCTCTTTTGCACTTGCGAGGATTGCTTCCGAGCAGTCTATTCCGATGGCATCTTCTATCTGACCTTTAACCCTTTCAGGCTCTGCGCCGGGCAGGTCTATTTTGTTAATGACAGGGATTATCTCATGGTTATGCTCAACAGCAAGATACGTATTAGCAAGGGTCTGTGCCTCCACTCCCTGTGTGGCATCGACTACTAAAAGACTTCCCTCGCATGATGCAAGGCTCCTGGAAACCTCGTAGGAAAAGTCAACATGTCCGGGCGTATCGATGAGATTCAGTATGTAAGAATTTCCGTCATCCGCATTATAATTCAATCTTACGGCATGGGCTTTGATCGTGATTCCTCTCTCCCTTTCGAGATCCATGGAGTCCAGCACCTGCTCCGTCATCTCCCTTGAACTCAACGCTCCTGTGAGCTCCAGAATCCTGTCTGCAAGGGTGGACTTGCCGTGGTCTATATGGGCGATAATTGAAAAGTTTCTTATATTTTTAGACATATTAAATCCTGCACTCCTCAAAAACAAGTTTAGCTGCACCAATAATGCCTGCGTTGTCCCCTAAAGATGAGGGAATTATTTTTACCTTGTTGTAAAGTTCTTTCAATGCCCTTTTTGAAGCCTCCTGTATTGCTGCTTCAACATAGATGTTCCATGCACCTAAAAGTCCTCCTGTAAGAATAATTGCATCTGGGCTTAATATGTTTACCAGATTGGCAAGGCCTATGCCGAGGCTCTTTCCAGCCTCCCTCAGGACTCTCCTTGACAGGGGATCTCCCTCAAGGGCGGCTTTATAGATATCTTCGGCATTGATTTTATAAAAGTTTCCATTGTACATGCTTTTTAAGATACTGCTGCTTCCTTTTTCTATCTCGGATACGGCATTCCCTATAATAGCGCTTGCCGATGCATAGGATTCAAGGCATCCCACATTGCCGCAGGCACACGGCTGCCCATCGGCTTTGATGCTCATGTGCCCCGCTTCTGCTGCCACAGGCAGCAATTTATTGTTCATTACTATGCCGCCGCCGATGCCGGTGCCCAGCGTGAGGATTACAAAATCTTTGAAATCCCTTCCAGCCCCTGCGCACTTTTCTCCATAGGCAGCAGCATTGGCATCATTCTCCATAACAACACAGGTCTTATATCGGCTTTTGATCTCTGATTCCAGATTCACACCAGTAAGTCCTGAAATGTTAGGCGACCTCAAGACAATGCCAGCATCCCTGTCGATTATTCCTGCAACAGCAATCCCTATGCCGCATATCTGCTTTGCATGCCTTGAATACATGGAATCTATAAGCTTATGAATAACCTCAACAGGTTTGCTACCGGTTGATTCCTTTGCCTTCGATTCCACCTCGCCGCTGCTGTTAATCAATGCAGCCCTTATATTGGTACCGCCGATGTCTACGCCGATGGCATAGTTTTTTGCCATTATCTTCTCCTCTTGCCAAAAGAATTTTCCGGGGAATTTTGGGGAATCTATTTATTATAGCAGACTGGGGGTCATAGAGCATATTTTGTGGATTTTTTTTGGTATAAATTGTGTTATACTAACCTTCGATTTAATTAGAACGGTTGTTTTCAGCGCTTTTTAAAAGATAAAAAGATTCCTCAAGAAAGTTTTTTCCAAGGTGGAGGATATATGAAGAAGAGGAATGGGGTAGCCTCGGTTGTAATATTATTACTGACTGCACTGATAATCGGCAAATCCTTTGCTGAAGAGCTTCCAATCGTAACAGCCATCGGAGTAAAAGGGCTTAAACGCATCGAGGAAGGTTCCATCAAGGCAAAGGTGTCACAGAAAATCGGAGAGCCCCTGTCCCAGGAAAAGACCACGGAGGACATAAAGACCATATATAAAATGGGTTATTTCGATGACGTGAAGGTTGAGATAGAACCCTTCGAAGGGGGGATAAAGGTTATCTTCGTTGTTAAAGAAAAACCGACCATCGTAAAGGTGGAGTTTCAGGGAAACAAAAAATACAAAGATGAGGATTTGAAAGACAAGATCGCATTAACTCCGGGTGCGATATCGGATGTAACCCTGATTAATGACAATGCAGGAAAACTGAAGAAATTTTACGAAGCTGAGGGATACTATCTTGCCAAGGTAGTTCCTGTTGTAAAAAAAGCAGGGGAGGGGGAAGTTGCAGTAACATATCAGATAGAGGAAGGCGAAAAGGTAAAGATAAAGGAGATAAAAATAGAAGGCAATAAAGCACTCTCTGCCGGCAAGATCAAAGGTGCGATGAAGACAAGCGAAAGGGGTTTGTTCTCATTTATTTTAGGCGGAGGATATTATAAAAAAGATGAAATGAAGGCTGATCTGGAAAGAATTAAAGACCTTTATTACAACAATGGATATATAAAGGTTACCGTCGGAGAACCGAAGATCCAGCTTACAGACGATAAGAAAGGAATGAGGATTACAATACAGGTTGCCGAGGGAGAACGGTTCAGGGTCTCATCTGTAGAGCTTGCAGGCAACAAGGCATTTTCTGAAGAGGAATTGCGGAAGCTGATAAAACTTTCTCCAAAGACTATCTTCAATAAAGAAATATTACGTAAAGATGTATCTGCAATTACAGACCAGTACTCAAACAATGGATATGCCCTTGTTGTTATTACCCCTGACCTCATACCAAACGAAGAGACAAAAGAGACAAGGGTGGTTTACAGAATTGATGAAGGCGATAAATATAGGATAGGAAGGATCGAAATATCAGGCAATACAAAGACACGGGATAAGGTAATACGGAGGGAGATAAGACTCGATGAGGGCGATACATTTAATGCCTCTGCCCTGAAGAGAAGTTATGAAAGACTTAATAACCTCCAGTTTTTTGAGGCAGTTGAAATTTCACCGAAACCAAGACCAGAGGAAAAACTCGTTGACCTCGATGTAAAAGTAAAAGATAAACCAACAGGATTTCTGAGTGTGGGTGGCGGTTACAGTTCCATAGATATGTTCGTGGCAATGGTGGACATAACACAGGGCAACCTGTTCGGTAAAGGGCAGTATATAAAGCTCCGTGGAGAGCTCGGCGGCAGGAGTTCTTTTTATGAACTCTCTTTCAGAGACCCGTGGTTCATGGACAAGCCCATATCCTTTGGCACAAGCATCTATAAGACATCGAGAAAGCACGGTAACTTCGAGAGAAACTCTACGGGTTTTGAGGTATCTTTCGGAAAGAGTTTCTGGGAATACTGGGGCGCATCCGTATCCTACAACTATGAAAAGACAAAGATATTTAATGTAAGGCCCGATGCATCCACAAGAATAAAAGATCAGGAAGGCACACAATCAACGAGCAGCATAACTACATCTGTTGGAAGGGACACAAGGGATAATCATCTCGACCCATTAAAAGGCTCCAAAAATGCAGTATCCCTGACCTTTGCCGGTTTAGGCGGAACAAACGCCTTCCTCAAAGGGCTTCTGGATTCTGGCTGGTACTTCCCCGTATTTGATGTGACTACCGTGCACCTGCGTGCAAGGGCAGGGTATGCAAGTGCTTTGTTCGGCAAAAAACTTCCACTTTATGAGAGATATTATGTTGGCGGCATCTACACTGTCCGCGGTCTCGGATACGGTGATGCAGGTCCAAAAGACCCAAATGGAGAGGTAATAGGTGGAGAAAAGCAATTGGTATTCAACGCAGAGTACATATTTCCGATTGTGTCGGAATTAAAGTTCAAAGGTCTCGTATTTTTCGACGCAGGTAGGGCATATGATAAAGGCGAGGCATTGGGCAGCGATCTCAGATATACCACAGGTGCGGGCATACGGTGGATATCACCAATAGGGCCTATCAGGATAGAGTGGGGTTATAATCTGGATAAAAGGGCAGGGGAATCAGCAAGCAAGGTGGAATTTACATTCGGTTCATTCTTTTAGAGGCGGTAAATGAGTGAATGGGTAAATGAGTAGATGGGTAGATGAGGTTTTTAACTCATTCACTTATTCACTCATCTACTCATTAACTAAAAATGGAGGATAAAATGAAAAAATTTCTGGTTGTTATACTCGTGGAGCTTTGCCTGCTTGCAGCAGGCATGATTCCAAAGACATCCGATGCAGAGACGCTCAAGGTCGGCATTGTTGACCTTCTGAAGGCACTAAATGAGTCAGAGTCAGGCAAAAGGGCAAAGACCGATCTCGAGTCATTGATAAAGTCCAAACAGGCATCTATAGAAGAAAGGGGGAAGAATATCGAAAAGCTTAGGACAGAGCTTGAAAGACAGGCAGCCATCATATCTCCCGAGGCAAAAAAGGCAAAGGAAGAGGAATTGGAGCGCCTTATCAGGGATTACCAGAGAATAGTGGTTGATTCCCAGGCAGAGGTCAAAAAAAAGGAGGGAGAATTAACAGGGGAGATACTTAAGGATTTAAGGGAAATGATCAACAAGATCGCCCAGGAGGAGGGATACACCTTAATACTGGAGCATGCTGAAGGCCTTGTACTGTACGCAAACAAATCCCTCGACCTTACGGACAAGGTGATAAAGAGGTATAACGAGTCAAAGGCAGGCAAGAAATAGATGAAATGAAGCTTAAAGAAATCGCAGATTTAATCGGTGGAGAAATTATTGGAGGCGAGGATGTTGAGATAGTAGGTGCTGCCGGTATTTCCGATGCAAAAGAGGGAGACATTACATTTCTATCCGGCACAAAACTTTTGAAGGAGCTTAAAAGCAGCAGAGCGTCGGCGGTCATAGTAAAAAGACCTGTCGCAGGTTTGGAAATACCGCAGATAATTGTAAAAAATCCTCATTATGCATTCGCACAACTTTTATCCCGATTTTACGTAAAGCCTCATCCATGCTCGGGTATCAGCAAAAATGCCTTTGTATCCGACACTGCCATTATGGGGCAGGATGTCACGATCTATCCATTTGCATATATATCTGATGGTGTAAATATAGGCTCCGGAACAGTCATTTATCCCGGTGCATTTATCGGCGAGAACAGCAGTGTTGGAGAGAAATGCCTGATATACCCGAATGTGACAATCAGGGAAGGTGTTGCCATAGGCAGCAGGGTCATCATTCATGCAAATGCTGTCATCGGCTCAGACGGCTTTGGATATGTCTTTGAAGAGGGCATGCACCAGAAAATACCGCAGGTCGGCGGTGTTATAGTAGAAGATGATGTTGAGATCGGCGCCAATGTGACAATCGACAGGGCAACAACCGGCAATACCGTCATTGGCAAAGGAACAAAAATAGATAACCTCGTACAGATAGGTCATAACGTAACTGTCGGTAAAAATGTTATATTAGTAGCTCAAGTGGGAATAGCCGGAAGCTCTAAAATAGGAGATGGGGTGATACTCGGCGGTCAGGTTGGCGTTGCTGACCATACCACCGTAGAAGCCGGCACAATGATAGGGGCAAAAGGCGGCGCCATGGGAGAAATGAAGAGGAACGTATATTCAGGGATACTGCCAATGCCGCACAGGGAGTGGTTAAAAGCAATGGCAGTATTTGCGAAGCTGCCTGAATTACATAAAAAGATAAAAGAACTCGAAGAAAAAATTAAGTAGCTAATGAGTAAGTGAGTAGCTGAGTTAATGAGCAAAAGGGTATATAAGTGAAATGTTTTTACTCATAAACTCATGAACCCATTTACTCATTAACTTAGTGTCAGGAGGGAAAATGGTAGACATTAAAGAAATATTTTCCGTACTTCCTCACAGATACCCTTTTTTGCTTGTTGACAGGGTCGTGGAGTTTGAACCCGGAGTCAGGGCAGTAGGGATCAAGAATGTGACTATTAACGAGCCCTTTTTTCAGGGACACTTCCCGAATAATCCTGTAATGCCAGGGGTGTTAATTGTAGAGGCGCTGGCTCAGGTAGCAGGAATTATGGCATTTAAATCCGGAGCAGAAGGAAAAAACGTCTATTTTATGAGCATCGAAAAGGTAAAGTTCAGGAAGCCTGTAGTTCCTGGCGATCAGCTCAGGTTGGAGGTACAGGTTATTCACAAAAGAGGTAATGTATGGAAGTTTTCCGGCAATGCCTTTGCCGGCGACCAGTTAAAATCAGAGGCTGAATTCACCGCCATGGTTGCCGCATAGAGAGATAGGAGGATTAATGTCAAGGGATATACACAAGACGGCAATTGTGAGTTCAAAGGCAGATATCGATGAAGATGTTCATATAGGCCCTTTTTGTACGGTAGGCGAAGGGGTTGTAATAAAAAGTGGGACAAGGCTCATTTCCAATGCAGTTGTCGAAGGGAGTACGGAAATAGGAGAGGGCTGCATAATTCATCCTTTTGCGACTATCGGGGTTCCTCCTCAGGACCTCAAATACAAAAACGAAAAGACCGGGGTAAAGATCGGGAAGAAGAATATCATCAGGGAATATTCATCGATTCACAGGGCATCTGTTGGTGGAGATGGACTTACAGAAATAGGAGATTCAAATTTCCTTATGGCATACGTGCATATAGCCCATGACTGTAAAATCGGCAATTCTACGGTTATAGCAAATGCAGCCACCCTTGCAGGCCATGTTCATGTAGAGGATTATGCAGTAATAGGCGGGCTTGTGGCTGTTCATCAGTTTACACGTATAGGCGCATATTCTATGATAGGAGGCTTCAGCGGTATAGGACAGGACATACCTCCGTATACCATGGCATCTGGAGCCAGGGCAAAATTGTACGGACTGAATGTAATAGGTCTTAAAAGGCACGGCTTCTCTGATGAGGCCATCAATACCCTCAAAAAGGCATATAAAATCCTCTTCAGGGAAAAGCGGACATTGAAAGAGGCATTGAAGAAGATAAAATCGGAGCTGCCTGAAACCCCTGAAATAAAACATCTGCTGGAATTCATAGAAAAAAATAAACGGGGAATATGCAGATAGGCATTATTGCTGGAACAGGAGATCTCCCTAAGATAATAGCCAGGGATGCGAGGGAGCGCGGTTTTAAGGTCATTACCATAGCCCTCGAAAATCTTGCTTCACCTGACCTCAACAGGGTATCCGATGAAATAAAATGGATTAATGTGGGGAAATTGGGCGAATTGATAGACACCCTGAAGGAATTTGATGTAAAAGAGGCAATTATGGCAGGGAAGGTCTCAAAAACCCTTCTCTACAAATCGAAGCTCACACCTGACCTGAGGGCAGTGAAACTGCTCTTTTCCCTCAAGGACAAAAGCGACGATTCCATACTCAATGCAATAACAAAGGAGCTCGAAAAAGAGGGCATCCATGTAATAGACACTCCGACCTTCAGCCCTCACCTCCTCACGCCTGAGGGTGTGCTGACAGACGACCCTCCAGCAATGGACGAATGGAAGGACATAGAGTTCGGCTGGAGGATAGCAAAGGAAATAGGCAGGCTGGATATCGGTCAGACTGTTGTTGTGAAAGGACAGGCTGTGATGGCAGTGGAGGCAATAGAGGGAACTGATGAGGCAATACTCCGGGGAGGAAAACTCTCAGGAGAAGGGGCTGTAGTGATTAAGGTCTCCAAACCGCACCAGGACATGAGGCTCGATGTTCCTGTTATAGGGCTCGACACGCTTAAGTCCATGGTTGAAGTAAGGGCCAGGGTCATTGCAGTTGAAGCGCAGAGGAGCATGATCGTGAACAGGGAACGGCTGATTAAAGAAGCGGAAGAGTCAGGGATTTCGATCGTGGGAATCTCCCATGAAAAAATCGCAAAGAAGATCCCTCACGCCAAACATTGATAAATGTCTTACCTCTCTACCATAAAAGAAGGCATACGCACTGTCCATAAAAACTGGCAGTTGATACTCATCCAGTTTGCATCCATGCTCCTGAGCTGTATAGGTTTTTTCACCATCGTTGGGATACCCATTGCCATCGCATTTATCATGTTCGGACTCGACCTCACAGAAATCCTGAGGCTCAAGGATCTGGTGAGCGCATTCAAGGGGTCTGCAGAACTGTTAAGTAAATATTTTGCCATGGCGATAGTGGTAATACTGAGCCTTCTCATATACCTCGCATTCATTATTGTTTTATGGATATTCACCATCAGCGGGACAATAGGTGTTTTAAAAAATAATATTATAGATGCAGCCTGTAGATTTAACCTTAAGGCATTTTTTGCAGAAGGCAGGAATTTCTTCTTCCCTGTATCTTTCTTTTCAACCATAATCGGTATTGCATTTATAACCCTTGCTTTCATGCTCGGACTTCTCGGCGGCGGTGCATCAGCAATCATTGAAATGGCAAAGAGCAGGGAGGCAACACTTGCCCTGTTCCTCGGCATGTTCTTTTCCCTGGTAATTCTTTCTGTAGGCGTATTTTTGATAATAGTCACGCTTTCAATAACCACATACGGAATCGCCCATCTGGCATTTCATAGATCAAGGGCATGGGAAACAATAAAGGAAACTGCGAAGTACATTTATTCCAGGCCTTCTTCAATAGGCTTTTACGTTGTTCTGCTGCTTGGATATATGATGGTGGGATTTTTAGTTATTCTAATTGGCTCGCCGTTCACATTGATACCGATAATCGGTCCTATACTATCACTGCCGTATCAGCTCATCACGTATGTCATACAGGGTTATGTGAGCCTTATAATGCTTTCCTCGATATTTCACTATTATTACAAGACCGGATATTCTTTGCCGTCCCCTGAGTCCATTGAGGATTCTGGTACTTCTCGGATAATAGAAGAAGGGCAAGCTCCTGCTCCTGAGAGGACGGATGAGAGTCAGCAAGGGTAATATTGAAGGTCTTTTCAAAAGATGATTTGATCGCTTCCTTAAAACCTCCGGAATCGAAACCTGCAATTAATTCCTTAAGCCCAATAATTTCCTGCTTGGAGTATTGGAGTGTTGGAGTGCTGGTTTTAAAAACCGAAGTGATTTTCTCATAATCTATGGAATAGGGTATTGATCCCTGCTGCAGAAATCCGTCGTTCCATCTCTTCTGCGCCGAGCCCATGAGCTTTCTTCCGTCAAGGCTTATCTCACCATATGATGTGGATTTAAAACAGAGGGGGTTCCGCGTAAGATTCGTTCCTGATTCCCTTTCCATTTTCATTGCCGCATTCAAGCCCATTTGATGCAGTGCTGATTGAAATGCAATGCTCAATCTACGATAGGTTTCTAAAAGACCTCCTGAAAAATCTCCTTCATTCCTTGCAGAAAAGCTGTATGTAAGCTCATCTCCATGAAGGATTCCCCTGCCTCCGGTTGGCCTTCTGACAACAGGAATGTTATTGTTTATGCAGTATTCAATATCAATGTCGACTACCTTCTGGAAAGAACCGAGGCTTACCGAGGGAGCTTCCCATTCATATAATCTAAGGGTTGGAGGCGCTTCTCCGTTTCTTACAGAGATTGCAATAGCCTCATCGAGTGCCATGTTGTATGCGGCATCGCAAGGGCCGGAATCTATAAGTCGCCAATTCATATGAATTCATTATGCAGATATAAGTATAAGTCTCTTCTTATATCTGCATTTAGGTTTTCTACTCTTTTGCTTCTTCCAGAACTATCTTATGCCTGAGCAGAGATATTTCCTTGACATACCCTTCAAATGTTTTTTGCTCACCAAAGAGGTTTCTGAGATAAATCTTGCTGCCTTCGGGTATCAGGACGTCAACGTTTTCGAGGTAGAGATCTTCTTTGCCGTCTTTATAAATATACGCATTTGCCTCACACATACAAGTCCTCCTTTTGATGAGTATTATGAGTTAATAAGTATATGGGTGAATGAGTTAATAAGTAAAAACTCATCTACTCATCCACTCATTTACTCATCCACCAATTCCCTGATTCTTTCTATAAGCTTTTCTATTAAATGAGGAAGAGGCTCCTTTATGATTCCTATTACTTCCACCCCTTCCTGGTTCAATGGGATCAGAAATTTTTTTGCAGGCGACGATGCTATTGCCTCGGACATCCTTGGCGTTAGCTCCCCGAGCATCCCATTTGCCAGAACAATGCTCAACGGGCCTGTGATGGTATCAACCTTACCTGCATTCCATATAATAGCATTTTCGCCTGTAGCCCCTTTATTTGCCCGCGCCTTCATCATGTAGCTCGTGGCAGTGGAGTTTGTTCCAAGGGCTATAATCTCTATGCTGTCCCCGAATTCTTCCCGCAAGCCCTTTATTATAAGGCTCCCTATGCCGCCGCCCTGCCCGTCTATAACAGCTATCTTCTTCATAAAAATAAGTATACCCAAAACATAGGTTAAAAGACAAAATGTTATAATTTCTGATGCTCGATATACTGAAAATTGCCATTGTATTTACAGCAATCCTCATATTCCTCAGGCTGAAGTGGAATATAGGATACGTTTTACTTCTTGCCTCAGGACTATTGGCAATTCTTTATCTCATGCCAATTCCAACAATATTATCAACGATTAAATCCACTGTTACAGATACTGTTACAATAAAGCTCTTCTTTGCGCTCACATTAATAAAATCGCTGGAATTAATCTTAAGGGAAAGACAGGTATTGGCAAAGATGATGGAGGCATCGAGGAACCTCTTAAAAAGAAAAAAGGCTGTTATAATCTCGATGCCCATGCTCATAGGATTGCTGCCATCCCTTGGAGGCGCCTATTTCTCTGCGCCAATGGTTGATGAATCGACAAAAGGTCTTAAGATGCCGCCTGAAGAAAAGGGTTTTATAAACTACTGGTTCAGGCATCCTTGGGAATATATACTGCCGCTGTACCCTGGAATACTCCTTGCTTCAGCCATAACAAAGATCGAGCTCAGAAGTTTGATATTAGCAAATATGACTTACGCCATTCTTATCGTTATCACTGGTTTTTTATTCAGCATGAGAAATATAAAAGATGCGGAGATGCACAGATATAAAAAATTCACCCATTCACCCATCCACTCATCCACTCATTCACCACTTTGGAGCTTCCTGCCTGTAACGCTCATCCTCATAATGGTCATGGCGATGCATATAGAACTACATTATGCCCTCGGCTTTACCATATTAATGCTTTTAGTGTTTTACAGGTTCAGCCCCAAAGAGGCATTCAGGGCCATCAGACATGGGTTTACACCTGATGTTATTGTCATCGTATTCGGCACGATGCTTTTTAAATTTACCATGGAGAACTCAGGAGCCGTAGCCCATCTGAGTCAATATTTTACAGAAAAGGGAATACCCATTCTTCCCATCCTTTTCATCCTCCCCTTTATAAGCGGGCTCCTAACAGGCATAACTGTTGGCTTTGTTGGCGGCACGTTCCCTCTTTTGCTGAGCCTTGCAGGAGGGGCGCATCTCAACCAGATAACCTTTGCATTTGCATCCGGATTTGTAGGCGTATTGCTCTCTCCTGTCCATCTCTGCTTTGTGCTCACAAGAGAGTATTTCAAGGCAGACATTGCAGGGATATACAGAAAGACCATCCCCGGATGCGCAATAATAATGGCAGGCGCGCTGGTCGTGTACTTTATTTTATGAGAGGGGTTAAATATGGCATGGTTTGAGGATGCATCTTATGAAGATAGATTAACAGGGTTTGAAAAAAGGCGACAGAAATAAGGAAATTATTGTTAGGGACGCTTCTATTAGCAGAAGGCATATGGAAGGATTATTTAGAGCAGAAACCAGCAGGAATCAAAGTCCTTCAGGCCATTAAGGAGGCTGAAGAAGATTTTGTGGATAGTTCACTCGAAGATAGATTCGAAAAACTCGAAGATATTCTTGACGTGATTTACAAAAGAGCAAACAGCATATTTCTATTGATGGAATATATTTCGAAAATAAACGAGACGAATAAAGAAAAATTAAAACTTGGGCTTTAATCCAGCCTGCTTGCAGAGCGCATTTGCAGTTATTCTGTCTATGGTATTGTGTCTTTTTATGGGGATTGTCTTATCGTTGTTGGTATAAATAGAGTGATTGCCCCTTCGTGCAAAAGATAATAGCCGTTTTCCTCAAGATATTTAATCAGGTCGGCTCGTTTAACCGACATTCAAACCTCAACCGGCACTTGTTCTATCAACGCCTTGCCTGACGGGATCTCCTTGTTTTGCTGCTTATAGGCTGCAATCATTTCCTGAAGGGCGTCTCTGAGCATTTCTCTGCATTCTTCCAAAGTCGCTCCTTCTGTAATGACCTCCGGCCAATCTATTAGCTGCCCTATATAGCCGGAAGGAATTTTTGTATATGTTGCGGTATAAGCGTTCAGCATAATTTTGTCCTCCTGCTTAGAATGATTTATTCTATCATAAAAACAGGAACTATAAGCAAAATCAATGGTATCGTGAAAAGAGAGATTACCTTATAACCTCCACCCCCATATACTGCCTTAATGCCTCAGGCACAACAACCGTGCCATCCTTCTGCTGGTAGTTTTCAAGTATTGCGACAAGAGTTCTTCCGATGGCGAGGCCTGAGCCGTTGAGGGTATGCACAAACTCCGTTCCTTTTTTACCCTCACGCTTGAATCTTATATTCGCCCTTCTTGCCTGAAAATCCTCAAAATTTGAGCATGAGGATATTTCCCTATATCTCTGCTGTCCCGGAAGCCATACCTCTATATCATAGGTCTTTGCTGACGAAAAGCCCATGTCACCTGTACATAAGACGATCACGCGATAAGGAAGCCCTAATTTCTGCAGTATATCCTCTGCATTTGCTGTTAGTTTTTCCAGTTCCTCATAAGAGTTTTCCGGCTTTGTAAATTTCACAAGCTCAACCTTATTGAACTGGTGCTGCCTGATTAATCCCCTCACATCCTTACCATAGGCTCCAGCCTCTCTCCGGAAACATGGCGTATATGCAGTATAATAAGCGGGCAGTTGTTCTTCTCGCAGTATCTCATCCCTGTGGATATTCGTTACAGGCACTTCTGCTGTTGGTATCAGATAAAACTCAGGGTCTACTGTCTTGAAAAGCTCCATCTCAAATTTAGGCAATTGACCTGTCCCTGTCATACTTTCCCTGTTTACGAGTATCGGTGGGAATATCTCCTTATAGCCCTTTGATGTGTTCAAATCAAGCATGAAATTCATCAATGCCCTTTCAAGCCTGGCACCAAGGCCTTTCATTACAGCGAACCTTGCTCCAGCAATCTTTGCACCCCTCTCAAAATCAATAATATCGAGGGCTTCTGCAATATCCCAGTGATTGAGAGGTTCAAAATCGAATTCCCTCGGCGTTCCCCATTTCCTTACTTCTACGTTTTCTGTCTCGTCCTTGCCAACAGGGACAGATTCGTGTGGAATATTCGGTATGTTTAGCAAAAAGGAATTCGTCTTTTCCTCTATTCCCTTGAGAATTTCATCTATATCCTTAATCCTGTCGGAAACACCTTTCATCTCAGCGACAAGGCTATCGGTATTCTGTCCCTGTCTTTTCAGCTTTCCTATTTCTTCAGACACGACATTCCTTTTGTTTCTCAATTCTTCGGATTCCTTGAGGAGCCGGAGCCTCTCTTCCTCAAAAGATAAAAATTCCGAAAGGCCGATTTCGTATCCCCTCTTTTTTAGAGCCCCTTTTAAAACATCGATGTTTTCTCTCACAAATCTTGCATCAAGCATAATTTCTCCTTTTCGTAAATGGGCAAATGAGTATATGAGTATATGAGTAAAATCCATTAACTCATTTACTCATTCACACATATACTCATTAACTTATAATTGATATAATAGAATTAGACATGATTAATTTCAAGATTACAGGCCTTGACAACACATTCATATCCATCGAAAAGCCTACAGGGAAAGCCATATCGCTCAAGTTAGGCGAGATAGTAAAGGCAGAGGTGATAGATATGCTGCCAACAGGCGGGGTAACACTGAAAGTCAAGGGTGACTTCATTACAGCAAAGACAGATATCCCGCTGGAAAAAGGCGCAATCGCATTCTTTAAGGTAACCGACCTGCCGGTCGAAGGCAAGGATTTAAAGCTCCAGTTCATGGGCTATACCCCTGAATCAGCTAAAGAGCAGGAAATGACTTTGCCTTCTTTCAACCTTAAAGAGAGTCCGATTCCAAAACTCATTCAGGAACTGACAAACAGCCTTTCAGACATTAAAAACTCTGCTGTATGCGGAAAAGAAGCTGATTCACTCACTTCCAAACTTCAAAACATTAATTCCGAAATACTGAAGGCACTGCCCTCTGACATTAATTCCCTGCCCAAAGAAGTGAGGATGCAGCTTCAAAATCTCTTGCAGGCAAGTCTGAAAATAACAGGGCAGAGCATACAGACAAGGCTTGATAATTTTATAAGCCAGCTTCCTGAAGGCATAAAAAATCATCCCCTTGTGCAGAATCTTACAAAAGATTTGACGGTCAGCATAGAAAAACTCCTGCAGACTCCAATGAAAGGCATTTTGCAAGATACAGGCGTTGCCCTTGAGGCAAAGCTAAAGGCCATTGTTGAGATGTTTCAACAGATGGAATATTCGGGAAGTCTGAAGGCAGAAGCAGGAAGACAGGAAGAAGTAACAATATTGCCTCAGGGTAAAGATGCTGTGACGCATGAGCAGAAACAACCACTACAGCATGACATGACAGCCATTAAAAAAGACTTGAAGGCAGGATTGCTTCAGTTAAAGCAGCTTGTTGTAGAAGACGGCAAGGAGACCTTAAAAGGTTTTCCCACTGCAGACCTTACACCTACCCAGAGAGAAATCGCTGTCAGGGTTATTGATGGGCTCATCAAAGACATCGAAACATTTCAGGTATTATCGAAAACAACAGACTCATTTTATACGTTCTTGCCCATCAACTGGCAGGAGTTAAAGGATGGAGAAGTATCTTTCAAGCGCGGACGGAGCGATGCAAAAGGAATATCTTACTCTTGCAGGATTAATCTCGACCTCGAAAGATTCGGGAAACTTTCAGTAATGGTGATGATGTATAACAAAGAATTCCTTGTCTCTTTCAGGGCAGAAAACCCCGCATTCCAGGCAATTCTCAACAACAATGCAAAAGAGCTGCAGGATTCATTCATCGCGAGGGGTTTAAATCTTAAGGCAGTGAATGTTTTGGATAGTAATGACGCATCTTTGGAGCAGTTTGAGAGGCCCGAATCCTTTGAGAATCAGGTAAATATTAAGGTTTAGTTATGGCAGATATACGCAAAAAAGCAGCGGCATTAAGGTATGATGCCAAAAAGGATGCGGCGCCAAAGGTTGTTGCAAAAGGGAGCGGAAAAATTGCAGAAAGGATTCTGCAATTAGCAAAAGAGCATAATGTACCTATAAAGGACGACCCTCAGCTTGTGGAAGTTCTTTCAACACTCGACCTTTATCAGGAGATTCCGCCTGAGCTATACAGGGCAGTTGCAGAGATACTGGCGTTTGTGTATAGAATGACGAAAACGGTGCAATGACTTAAATTCCAAATCCAGCGATAAGGATGGGTCTCTGAAGTGAATAGCGATGTTTTGGTAACAGTTCTTTGCGACTGAAGCGTTAAACAGCCGCAAGTGTTTGAACCCGAAGGGTGAGTTTTGCGGCTGTAGCGCAAGGAGTATTAGAACTGTCAAAACAGAGCTTCTGAACGAAAGAGATTTATCCTTATCGCTGGATATCAGTAAATATATTTATGAAACCCCTTATCAAAATTTATAACAAACTCTACTCCTTCTATGGCCCGCAATACTGGTGGCCGGGAGATACCCCTTTTGAGATTGCTGTAGGAGCAATACTTACACAGAACACCAACTGGTCAAATGTCGAAAAGGCTATTAAGAATCTCAAAGATGCAAAGGTATTATCAGCAAAGGCATTACATGAATTGCCAATTCAAAAACTCGCCTCTCTTATCAGGCCTGCCGGATATTTCAATATAAAGGCAAAGAGGCTGAAGTCATTCATAGATTTTTTAATAGAAAACTACAATGGCAGCATGAAGAAGATAAAAAAAGAGGATATGTATCCCCTTAGAAAAAAACTTCTGGATGTTCATGGAATCGGGCCGGAGACAGCGGACTCGATACTTCTTTATGCCCTTGATAAGCCTGTTTTTGTAATTGACGCCTATACGAAAAGAGTTCTTTCAAGGCATAAAGTTCTGGATTACAATGCATCGTATGAGGAGTATCAAACGCTGTTTCACAAGGAATTGGACGAGGACTTGCAGTTGTTCAATGAATTTCATGCCCTGTTTGTAAGAGTAGGTAAGGATTACTGCAAGCCGAAACCGCTTTGCGAAGAGTGTCCGCTGAATAATTTTTAGGCATAATCATAGATGGCAGGCATACCTCAAAGTCTTTAATAATGCGATGAGATTATTAGATGCCTGTTTTTCTATTTAATGTATATGTGATGCAGAAGTTGCCCTTAAACGGCGCGAGGGTTCGGCGCTGAGGTATCGCTATTAAAGACTTTTCGGCACACCTGTCATCCATGTCAAAACTTAGCTCCTGAACGGAAGAGATTCATCCTTGCCGACTGACGATCATTAAATTGTGCTAAATTCTGAAAAATGCTATATTTTTAAATATAAATTCCCCTGAAAGGAGTCCCATATGCACAGAAGGCAATTCATAAAATCAGCGGCAATCGCAGCAGCAGGGCTTTCGATGCCGACCTTCATAGGCACATTTATCGACAACATAGAGGCGGCAGATAAGACTGACCTTGCTGTTGCTCACGGTGCATCACCTTCAAAGATCACAAGGGCGGCTATCGATGCAATGGGAGGGATGAAAAAATTTATATCAAGGGGCGACATTGTCGTTATCAAGCCTAACATGGCATGGGACAGAACCACTGAGCAGGCAGCTAATACAAATCCCGAAGTGGTTGCAGAAGTGGTTAAGATGTGTTATGAGGCAGGTGCAAAGAAAGTGAAGGTCTTTGACAGGACAGTTAATGACCCGAGAAGGTGCTATGTGCAGAGCGGTATTGCAGATGCTGCAAAGGCAGCAGGTGCAGAGGTAAACTATGTGGATGAGAGGAAATTCAAGGAGATGGACATAAAAGGCAAGGCAATGAAGTCATGGCCACTTTACACGGATATATTTGAGGCGGACAAGGTAATAAATATCCCTGTGGCAAAACATCACAGTTTAGCAAAATTGACCATGTCTATGAAAAACTGGATGGGCGTGATGGGAGGCTCAAGGAGGCAGATACACCAGAAGCTCGACGAGAGTCTCGTTGACCTTTCGATGTTTATTAAGCCGACACTCACCATCCTCGATGCGGTGAGAATACTTACTGCAAACGGTCCTCAGGGAGGAGATCTCGATGATGTCAAAAAACTCGATACGGTTATAGTTGGCGTCGATCAGGTTGCTGTTGATTCATTCGGCGCTACTCTTTTCGGAATGAAAGGAAGCGATCTGGGATATGTGCGAATTGCGGATAAATACGGACTCGGCAAAATGGATATTTCAAAATTGAAGATAAAAAAGGTAAATATCTAAACTTTAAAGTATATGTTTAATTTGTCAGGACATAGTATTTCCGCTTCATTCTCGACAGGCATCTGAGCCTGTCTCCGAAGCTGCGCCAGCCCGCTTTGCCATCCATGGCTACACTTGGGCTGCCGAAGTCGCTTCAATACTATGTCCTGCCTTTATGCAGGCTGATTGATGCAGAATCTCAGACGATTCTCTCAGGGAATATTTTTAATTTTATTCCTGTTCCTTTTTCTTCAGACCGAGTCAAAGGGAAAAGACGAGCTCGGCTATCCCGTAAAAATATTTCTTGATTTTGATCCTCTTATCCTGACAACCACTATCCTCTCTGCACACGCTGCTGCAAAGGCATTCTATCTGTCTATCATCACTATCATTGCAACAATACTCTTCGGCAGGGTATTCTGCGGATGGGTTTGTCCTTTGGGAACGCTGAATAATATTGTGGGTTCCTTTAAAAAATGGCGCTCCAATGCCATTGACAGAGACTGGTACAGAGTGAAATATTACATCCTGATATTCCTGCTCGTGTCATCTATATTCTCCCTTCAGCTTGTCGGAATAATGGATCCCATATCACTGCTCATAAGGTCTCTATCTGTGAGCATCTATCCTCTATTCAATTACAGCACGAGGGCTGTATTTGACAGCATATACAGTTCTGACATTAAAGGCATTGTGAATGTTTCAGAATCCATATACTCTGTTCTTAAAAAAAGTGTCCTCTCTTTTCAGCAGCCATTCTATGTCCAGAGTGCATTCATCGGCATTTTATTTCTTCTAATCCTCGGATTGAACCTTGTTGAAAAACGATTCTGGTGCAGGTATTTATGTCCGCTCGGTGCATTTCTGGGAATCCTTTCTCGGTTTTCCTTTCTCAAAAGGTCTGTAAGCGAGGGGTGCACCTCATGTGGTGCATGCGACAATGTCTGCCAGGGAAATGCATCTCCTGATAAAAAAGAGGAATGGAGAGATACAGAGTGCTTTTATTGCTGGAACTGTGATGATGTATGCCCACAGAATGCAGTGAGCTTCGGGTTTTTCAAAAAACGGGCTGCTGCAGCAATGGATTTGGGAAGAAGGCGTGTGATTACATCAATGGCATCCGGCATAATTGCAGTCCCGCTTTTAAGGGCGAATCCGCTCTCAAAATCAGAATTTGTCCATGCGCGGCTAATCAGGCCACCAGGCTCGCTTGAAGAAAAGGAATTTCTCAAAAGATGTGTAAAATGCGGTGAGTGCATGAAGGTATGCATAACCAATGGGCTACAGCCAACGATTCTTGAGGCAGGCATTGAAGGCATATGGTCTCCTATTCTTATTCCTAAGATAGGCTACTGCGAATATCGCTGCACACTTTGCGGTCAGGTATGCCCAACAGGCGCAATAAAGAGATTGGGAATTGAGGAAAAGGCGAAGGTTAAGATTGGGCTTGCAATGATCGATAAAGGTAGGTGTCTTCCTTACGCCCATGCAAAGCCCTGCATAGTCTGCGAGGAAGTATGTCCAACTCCTAAAAAGGCGATATGGTTTGAGAAGGCTAAGGTAAAGGATAGAGACGGTAAAGAGTTTATTGTCCAGCAGCCGAGGGTTGACCTCGAACTCTGCATAGGCTGCGGAATATGCGAGGCAAAATGCCCTGTTGTAGATAAACCCGCGATCTACGTAACGAGCATAGGAGAATCAAGGTCAAAAGAGAATCGATTGTTGATGGATGGATATTAGGATAATTTAATGGCGGTGCAGGGATTTGAACCCCGGACACTGCGGATATGAGCCGCATGCTCTGACCAACTGAGCTACACCGCCTTACTTAAAAAGAGAAAATATTATAGCAAACAGAAACTTTTTATGGCAATATTAAAGGAAGACCGTTTCGAAGTCTGCTGTCTATTGACAAAAAATCGCAGATTGCTGTATTATTTTTAGCTTAAAAGGAGCGGTTGCTCCTTCGATTCTAAACTGAAGGGGGTAGAGAATTGCATGCTTTAGGTGCCCATCTTTTGGTGGAATTGAGGGACTGTAATCCTGAGATTCTCAAAGACTTAGGTAAGGTTAAGGACGCACTGGTTTCAGCCGCAAAAGAGGCCAGGGCAACAATTATCGATGTATCATTCCACGAGTTCAATCCCTTCGGGATCAGCGGTATGGTGGTTATAGCTGAATCCCATCTCTCCATACACACATGGCCTGAATACGGTTACGCTGCAGTAGACATATTTACCTGTGGAGACATCATCAAACCCGAAGTCGCTGCCAATTATCTGATCGACCGGTTTGAGAGCAAGAACCCGTCTATTGTAGAAGTGAAGAGGGGCATTCTTTCATGCTCAAACGAAAAGCTCCCGCACAAGGTATGCGATGCTGAACTCGAAATGGTTTCTTAGAGGAGAAGTTTAAAAAAGGCCAGCCATATGGCTGGCCTTTTTTAAACGTTTTTATTTCTTATCGGTCAGCGCCGATATCCCTGGAAGATCTTTTCCTTCCAATAATTGAAGCGCTGCACCGCCGCCTGTGGATATAAATGTTATGGCATCGCTGACCCCTGCCCTGTGGACTGCAAAATCCGTGTCGCCGCCGCCCACAATTGTCAGCGCATAGGCATCGGAAACAGCATGGGCAATAGCGAATGTACCTCTGGAGAAGGCGTCTATCTCGAATACCCCCATTGGCCCGTTCCATATTATGGTCTTTGCATTCTGCAGTGCCTCTGAAAAGAGCTTTACAGATGCAGGGCCTATGTCCAGCGCCCTCCAGCCCTTTGTAATCTCCTGTGTGGTGACTATCTTGGTTTCTGCCCCGGGCTCCAGGCTCTGGGCAACAACGCTGTCCACAGGGAGATAGAACTTCACATTGTTCTTTTTGAGCTTATCCATTATATTCTTTGCAAGGTCGAGCATATCGTCTTCAACAAGGGAATCGCCGATCTCGTATCCCATTGCCTTTATAAAGGTGTATGCCATTCCTCCGCCCACAATGACCTTATCGACCTTGTCCGCAAGATTTTCCAGAACCCCTATCTTTCCGGATACCTTTGCTCCGCCCAGTATGGCCACGAACGGCCTTACAGGGTTGTCCACAACACCCTTGAGGTACTCTATCTCTTTTTTAAGCAGAAAGCCTGCAGCAGAGGGAAGGAGCTTTGTAATCCCTGCTGTAGATGCATGTGCCCTGTGTGCTGCTCCAAAGGCGTCATTCACGTAAAAATCAGCGAGCTTTGACAGCGACTTTGCGAATGCCTCTTCATTTTTTTCCTCGCCGGGATGGAAACGGAGGTTTTCGAGCAAAAGCACATCTCCGTCTTTCATCTTTGATGCAAGGCTTTCCACCTGAGGGCCTATGCAGTCAGTGGCAAAAATAACCTCTTTGTTAAGAAGCCTCTGAAGTCTCTTTGCAACGGGTGCGAGGCTGAATCTCGGCTCCACTTTTCCCTTCGGTCTGCCCAAATGAGACCCAAGGATTACCCTTGCCCCTTCGTCTATGGCATAGTTGATTGTCGGGAGAGTGGAGCGAATCCGCCGATCATCTGTAATAACCATGTTGTCATCGAGGGGAACATTGAAGTCCGCCCTTATGAAGACCCTCTTTCCCTTTATCTGAAGGTCTTCTATTGTAAGCTTGCCGAGTATATCCTTTATCTCTACGGGTATATTACTCTTCTTTGCCATATTAGCTCCTTTATTTCTTGCTTATGTAAAGGACAAGGTCCCTCAATCTCGAGCTGTAACCCCACTCATTATCATACCATGATATGACCTTAACCATACGGTTTTCCATTACCTTGGTAAGGGTGGCATCGAATATCGATGAGTGAGGGTTGCCGTTAAAGTCAACGGACACGAGCGGCTCTTCTTCATACTGGAGAATACCCTTCATCGGTCCTTCAGCCCATTTCTTCATGGCAGAATTGACCTCCTCGGCAGTCACATCTTTGCTCAATTCAGCAACGAGATCCACAACCGAGACATTGGGCGTGGTCACTCTTATTGCGAACCCGTCGAGCTTGCCTTTTAACTCAGGCAATACGAGGCCTATAGCCTTTGCCGCTCCGGTAGTCGAAGGTATCATTGATACAGCAGCAGCCCTTGCCCTTCTCAAGTCCTTGTGCGGAAGGTCGAGTATCCTCTGGTCATTGGTATATGAATGCACTGTAGTCATAAGTCCTCTTATGATCCCGAATTCTTTGTGAAGCACCTTTGCAATGGGAGCAAGGCAGTTTGTCGTGCATGAGGCATTGGAGATTATCCTGTGCTTTGAGGGATCGAGGCTTTCTTCGTTGATTCCGAGGCAAACAGTTATATCCGGCTCCTTTGCAGGTGCTGAAATGATAACCCATTTTGCTCCTGCATCGAGATGTTTTGATGCCTTTTCCCTGTCTGTAAAAAGGCCTGTGGATTCTATGACTATGTCCACATTCAGGGCCTTCCATGGAAGGTTCTCAGGAGACCTCTCTGCTGAAATCTTAATCTCTTTGCCGTCAACCGTGATGGCGCCGTCGCCTGCCTTTACATCCGCATCAAAAATACCGTGCACAGAGTCGTATTTAAGCAGATGTGCAAGTGTCTTTGCATCTGTGAGATCATTGATAGCAACGATCTCTATACCGCTGTATCCCTTACACGTCCTCAGAAAATTCCTTCCGATCCTGCCAAAACCATTGATTGCTACTCTTATTGCCATGGTATCCTCCTTTTAGTGTCAATGAGATTATGAGTGAATGGGTGAATGAGTTAAAAACCTCACCTACCCATCTACCCATCTACTCATCGACTATGAATTTATTAATAACCATGCCGGTTAAAAGCTTGGGATAAAAATATGTAGACTTGGGCGGCATTCTGAGCCCTGACAGTGCAACCCTTTCCACATCATCCACACCTGTCGGATTGAGGAAAAATACCGCGTCAAAGTCACCCTTCCGCACCCTCTTTATTGATTCGGCTATATCCATCTCATATGCGACATCGATTATCCCTAAATCCTTTTTGATGATAAGCTCGTGAAGCACCACGACATCCAGTGATCTCAAAACAGAAGGCACATCTTCAAGGTCTGTCCCTTTGTATTTCAGGATATACCATTTTTCATTGCTGCCCAGATAAAGACCAAACGTATTTTTACCTTCATGCGAAAGCCTCTCGACAATATCGCACTCAAGTCCGCAGGTCTGTATAGCAAAGTCAGGCTCCAGCCTGCCCAAAACATCTTCCCTCTTTATCCCCTTTACCATCCGATGGGTAGGGAGTATGGTAATCCCGGCATCCGACATATTTGCGAGGAACATTAGCACATATTCCCATGGGCCTTCCCCCATCTCCCTTTTAAACTCCATGGCAACCTCATACCTGTGATGTCCGTCTGCTATGAATACAGCCTTATCGGACAGATCCTTCATTATCGAATCTATCTTCGACTCTTCAGATATCCTGTAAAGCTTGTGTACAGCTCCAGCCGCATCGTGAGCACTAATATATGGCGCTTCTTCTATGCCGTCTAAAATCATGGATGTAATCTTTTCAGGGCTGTTGTAAAGGGAGTATATGGGGCTTATGTTTGCAAGACATGACCTCATGAGGTTCAGCCTGTCAGCCTTTGGCTTTGAATGGGTAGCCTCGTGGGGATAAACACCCTTGCCAAGCTCCTCTATCTTAACCATTGCAAGAATTCCCCTTAATGTTTTGTTTTCACCGTACAGACTGTAGTCAATCTCATAGGCATAAAACGCGGGCTTTTCATCCCGTACAAGTATGCCTTCCCTTATCCACTGCTGGAAAAAATCCCTTGCCCTTGTATATTTGTTGCTGCTGTCAGTATCTCCTGACATTTGTTTTCCGAAGTCTATCCTGACGATATTGCAAGGGCTTTTCTGATAAAGGACATCCCTGTATTCGGATGTAATGACGTCGTAGGGAGGAGCTATTACATCATCTCCTGAAACCTTTGCCGGATTATAAAGGATTCCCCTGAAAGGAATAATTTTTGCCATTTTTAAATTAAAAATTATTGTTGAAAAGTTAAAAAATTTCGTCTTTCTGTTTATTTTGCATCTATATTATCATTTCAGTCATCGTCTATAGCATCAGCAAGCCCGAGCATCTCAGTTTATTTTGCATCTATATTATCATTTCAGCTATATAAATTCAAATGTATATTGTTGACAAACCCGTATGGAAATTCTAAACTGTAAAACAAGGGGAGAGAAATTGGATGCCATTATCAAAAAGGAAATTATTTAAGGCATCTTTTTGGTTGCAATTATTAGTGCCTATAATGTAATTTCCGGTTTTAACCTCTTATCCGTAAGCCTTTCAATTATTTTAGTTCTGGTGTTCATTGCAGGAGACGCATGGATTCTGGTTCCCCTTCGAAAGAAGATATATCTTATATCCAAAACCATCGATGACCTTGCTGCAGGAGAAAAAGACCTTACAAAAAGGATCGAGATTGCCGGCAATGATGAAATATCCAGGCTTGGACAGCAATTCAATGCCTTTATAGGCCGTCTCCACAGTGTAATAGGTCAATCGCTGAACGCATCCAATCAGGTAGCCTCGGCATCAACCGAACTCTCAAAGTTTTCATCAAAGATGGCCGGCGGCGCATCAGAACAGAGCAGCCAGATTTCACAAATCGCTTCTGCAATGGATGAACTTAATACCACGGTTAATGAGGTCGCAAGAAATACCCAGGCAGTTGCGGGATCGGCAAAAAGGGCATCGGATGTAGCCGAGGAGGGTGGAAAGACCGTTTTTTCAGGCGTTGAAGGCCTGAGGAGAGTTACTGCCTCGGTTGAGGACTCTGCGAAGATTATTACAGAGTTGGGCGATAGAGCCGCATCCATAGGAGAGATTGTCTCATTGATAGAAGACGTAGCCGACCAGACCAATCTCCTTGCCTTAAATGCAGCCATAGAGGTTGCGAGGGCCGGAGAGATGGGAAGGGGATTTGCTGTTGTTGCAGATGAGGTCAGAAAGCTTGCAGAAAGGACAACAAAGGCCACAAAAGAGATTTCCGATGTTATAAAGTCCCTTCAAGACAAGACAGGCACGGCTGTGTGAACAATGGAACACGGTGTTAAAGCAGCCCATGAGGCTCAGGAATTTGCAAATAAAATCTCCAGCGTCCTTGAAGAAATAGTGACCGCTTCAAGGAATGTCTCGGATACGATCCAGCAGATAGCAACTGCTGTAGAAGAACAGTCAGCAGCCACTGCTGAGGTTTCCAGCAATGTGGAAAGGATTTCTGTAATAACACAAGAGGCAACAAAAAATACAAAAAAGCCTCCGAAGCCAGCGTTGACCTGAGCCGCCTTTCCGATGAACTGCTCAGGGAGGTGGGAAGTTTCAAAATGAATCTCTTCGGTGTCGTTCCCCTTGAAAATGCCGTTGTAATGAACAAGAAATACGCACCCCTTATTGCATACCTGAACAATAAACTGGGTATGGATTACATAATAAAGGCTGGAAAAGATTACACGGAGGCTATCGAGGATGTCGGCACAGGCAGGGTGCAGATATCTTCGCAGACTCCAACCACTTTGCAAAAGACGGCTCTCCCACTTACAAAAGTGCTGTTGTGGTCTCAAAAAACAGCGGTATAAAATCCGTTTCCGAACTCAAGGGAAAGAGATTTGCCTTTGGAAGCGAGAAGTCCGCGGGCAGCACCCTCGTGCCCATGGCAATGCTTGCCGAGGCAGGGATTACCCTCAATAACCTTTCGCAGTATGCGTATCTCGGCTCACACGATATTGTGGCAAATGCTGTATTAAAAGGGGAGTTCGATGCCGGCGGCATGATGGAATCTGTTGTATCTGATTTTGCGGATAAGGGTATTGTAGCGATTAAAATCTCCGAGCCGATACCCCAATTCCCTATATGCGTGAATAAGGACCTCGATCATTAATTTGTGGAAAGGATTAAGGAGGCTTTGATTTCAATAACAGACCTCTCTATCTTAAAGGCTATAGATAAAGGCTACACAAAATTCATGGAGGCAAAAGACAGCGATTTCGACGGCGTCAGGGCAATGGTGAAAAGGCTTTACAATGTGGAATACAGGTAAGTTCCCAAGAAATCTTACACTCAGCACAAAATTCACCCTCGCCATTGGTTTCATTCTTCTTACCTTTTGTGTAATCTTTTCTCTTCTCATATATCTCCACCTGAAAACAGGGTAATAGAAGACGCCAATGAGAAAACGCTGATCATTATGGCCCAGATATCTGCTGTTGGCGACTATATTAAATTAAGCATACATTGTGTCCAAAGATGTTCGAGATCCTCCCCAATGTGGACAATAAGGAGGGTTTGTTGTCGAAGCGATGTCAACAACCCATGTGACTCAGGAGGTTATGAAGAGGTTTAATAACGATTTAAAGGATTATGTCTATAGAAGGGTCTCTGATAACC
>NZ_DAIOFX010000007.1:45078-51897 GCF_036745535.1 Dissulfurispira sp. | reverse complement strand
TGCTTTCTCATAAAACTTGTTTCCGTGTTAAGGAGAATTCTTTATAGTTGACTCCATTAAAAAATTTTTTTGAAATGGACGCTGTGCATCTCTGTCCCCGGCAAATATAAAAGTATCATATTTCAGAGAGGCAAATGCGTCAAGTGATTTGTTCTTATACTTATGATAAAATACAGGCAAATGATACTTGTCAGCGCATGCCTTGCCGGATTTAATACAAGATACGACGGGACAAATTGCGGGCATCCAGAAATCATAGAGATGGTTGTGTCTGGAAAGGCTATACCCCTATGTCCCGAGCAACTGGGAGGACTTCCAACACCAAGGCCGATCATAAGCTTTGTAAATGGCGATGGCAATGAGCTTATAAAAGGAACTACCGGGGTGAGGACAATAGGTGCAGACGACATTGACTATTCAAAAACCCTGATAAACGGAGCAATGGAGACATTGAGAATTGCGAGAATGTTTAATATTAAAAAGGCAATTCTAAAGGAAGGGAGCCCCTCATGTGGCGTATTTAAAGTATGGGTGAACAGTGAAAAGGTGGAAGGATGCGGCGTAACCACGGCCATTTTGAAGAAAAACGATATAATAGTTGAGGCAATGGAGTAATGGAGTATTAAGGCATGATTCCCTATAGAGACGATAATCCGACACAGACATTTCCCTTTGTTACAATCGGACTGATTGTTATAAACTGCCTTATCTTTATCTGGGAGTTCGTGTCTCCTGTCAGCGAAAGGGATATAGCCTACTTCTACGGCGCAATACCCTACAACTTGATATCCTTTGATACATCCCAGCCCATACATCCTGTTTTCACCGTTTTTACATCCATGTTCCTGCACGGAGGCTTTCTTCACCTCGCAGGAAATATGCTCTACCTCTGGATATTCGGAAATAATATAGAGGATTCCATAGGACACTTCAGGTTTATTTTATTCTATTTATTTTCAGGGATTGTGGCTGCATACGGACATGCCCTTACAGAATCCCAATCCACAATACCCATGATAGGCGCAAGCGGCGCTGTCTCGGGGATATTAGGCGCATATCTTTTATTGTTCCCCCGTGCAAAGGTCTATACTATCCTCTTTTTCGGATTCTTCTGGCAGATAGTGAGGATTCCGGCCATAGTTGTTATTGGTTTCTGGATAGTGATACAGATAATCAACGGCATTGTGAGCAAAGGCATGCTGAATCAGGGCGGAGTGGCATGGTTCGCCCATATAGGCGGCTTTTTAGCAGGAATACTGACCATAAAATTATGGCTGCCAAAGAGGAGATACAAAAAATCCTATTTCTAAATCTAAAAAATCTTAAAAAATTGCAAAAAATTGCAAAAAATCAAAATAATCCGAAATATTCACCCATAATTCCCCTTGCCTCCATCCCCGTTTTATGGATATATTAGCACTCGTCTGGAGTGAGTGCTAACAAAAACTAAACACTAAAACTAACGAAGGAGGTATCGGTATGAAGATCAAACCACTCAAGGACAGAGTAGTTGTGAAGTACTCTGAGGAAGAAATGGAAAAGACATCAGGCGGCATCTATGTGCCTGATGTGGCCAAGGAGAAGCCCCAGAGAGGAACAGTAGAAGCCGTGGGCTCAGAGGTCAAGGAGGTAAAGAAAGGCAACACAGTGCTCTTTGACAAATATTCAGGATCAAAGATCAAGTTCAATGACACTGAATACTTAATCATCAAAGAAGAAGACATCTTAGGAATTATCGAATAAAAGGAGGAGATAAGATATGGCAGCAAAGCAGCTATTGTTTGACGAGTCAGCAAGACAGTCCATTTTAAGGGGCGTGACCATCTTAACCGATGCAGTCAAGGCAACCCTCGGCCCCAGGGGCAGAAACGTAGTGATAGACAGGAAGTTCGGCGCACCGAACATCACAAAGGACGGCGTCACCGTTGCAAAGGAGATCGAGCTCAAAGACCCTTACGAGAACATGGGCGCACAGCTCGTCAGGGAGGTTGCATCAAAAACCTCTGATGTTGCAGGCGACGGAACAACCACCGCAACAGTCCTTGCATATTCCATCTATAAAGAGGGCATGAAGCATGTCACAGCAGGCGCCAATGCCATTGACATCAAGAGAGGCATTGACAAGGCAGTGGAAGTTGTTGTCGACGAGCTCAAGAAGATGTCAAAGCCTGTTGCAGAGAAGAAAGAGATTGCACAGGTAGGAACAATCTCCGCAAATAACGACCCATCCATCGGAGATCTTATTGCAGAGGCAATGGACAAGGTCGGCAAAGACGGCGTAATCACAGTTGAAGAGGCAAAGAGCATGGCCACAACCCTCGATGTGGTTGAGGGCATGCAATTTGACAGGGGCTACATCTCCCCATACTTCATCACAGACCCTGAAAGGATGGAGTGCATACTCGAAGATGCATTCATACTTATCCATGACAAGAAAATATCAAGCATGAAGGACCTGCTTCCAATCCTTGAGCAGATAGCAAAGATGGGCAAGCCCCTCCTCGTAATCTCAGAAGAAGTGGAAGGCGAGGCCCTTGCAACACTGGTTGTCAACAAGCTCCGCGGCACACTTCAGGTCTGTGCAGTCAAGGCCCCGGGCTTTGGAGACAGGAGGAAGGCAATGCTTGAGGATATAGCCATCCTCACAGGCGGAACCGTTATATCGGAAGACATCGGATTAAAGCTCGAAAATGTAAAGCTCAACGACCTCGGAAAGGCAAGAAAGATAACCGTGGACAAGGAAAACACCACAATTGTTGAAGGTGCAGGAGACCACGCAAAGATTCAGGGCAGAGTAAAACAGATAAAGGCCCAGATAGAAGAGACCACCTCTGACTATGACAGGGAAAAGCTCCAGGAAAGGCTCGCAAAGCTCGTGGGCGGAGTTGCTGTTATTAATGTCGGCGCTGCAACCGAGGCAGAGATGAAGGAGAAAAAGGCAAGGGTTGAAGATGCACTTCATGCCACAAGGGCAGCAGTCGAGGAAGGTATAGTCGCAGGAGGAGGAGTTGCGCTCATACGGTGCATCGAGTCCCTCGAAAAGGTGAAGTTAGAGCACGATCAGCAGATCGGCGTAACCATAGTCAAGAGGGCGCTCGAAGAGCCCATCAGGCAAATTGTGGCCAATGCAGGAATGGAAGGCTCCATTGTGGTGGAAAAGGTCAGGGAGTCAAAAGATGCAAGCTTCGGGTACGATGCCTACAAAGAGGAATATACAGACATGTTCAAGGCCGGTATCATAGACCCCACAAAGGTCACAAGGACAGCCCTCCAGAATGCAGCATCTGTTGCCGGCCTCATGCTCACCACAGAGGTCATGATTACAGAGATGCCGGAGGAAGAAAAGAAGATGCCTCCTATGCCCGGCGAAGGAATGTACTAAAAGACAGAACACAGAATACATGGCGACCCGTTTATGCGGGTCGCCCTCACTTCTTAATGGTTGTAGTTTCAATCCCCAATCTGTTATTCTAAGGATACCGATTTAAAAGTCATATCTAAATAACATACCAAAAAACACTCGCAAGAATTACAATGCTAAAGGCATTCAAAATGAAAAACAATATCAAATTAATAGTAATATCACTATCTTTTCTTTTTCTATCATACATAGGCATACAGCTCTTTGTGCCGTCAGACGGGGGAGGCAAGCAGATAGAGATAGAAATACCCGAAGGGGCATCGTACAGGCAGGCAATAGATATACTTGCAAAGAACAATCTCATAAGGGACAGGAACCTCTTCACTGTCGTTGGCAGGATAACACGGCTCGACAAAAGGATAAGGGCGGGTTACTATGTTTTCTGGGGGAACATGAGCCCGATTCAGGTCCTCAAGAAGTTGAAAAGCGGCAGGATCATCGAGTACGAAATAACCATAGTCGAAGGCGACAGCCTTCTTGAAATAGGCAGGAAGCTTGCTTACAACAAAATCATGCCTTTGGAGGTATTTAATTCTCTCACAAAAGACAGAGACCTTTTAAGTTCCCTCGATATAGATGCGCCGAGCTTCGAGGGATATCTATTCCCCCAGACATATAAATTTGCCAAAGGTGCAAAGCCGGTTGCCGTATTAAAGTTAATGGTCAATAAAATGAGGGACGAGTTTAATGATGAACTGAGAGAGCGTGCAGAAGAGATCGGATGGAGCGAAAATCAGGTTTTGACACTGGCGTCAATCATAGAAAGAGAGGCAAAGACCGATGAGGAAAGGCCTCTGATATCCGCTGTATATCACAACAGGATAAAAAAAGGCATGCCCCTTCAGGCAGACCCGACAGCAATCTACGGCGTAAAAAGCAATAAGCACAAAATAACGAGGAATGACCTGAGGAAAAAGACGGACTACAATACATATGTCATAAAGGGATTGCCGCCCGGGCCTATTGCATCTCCTGGGATAAAATCTATACAGGCAGCATTGTATCCTGCAAAGGTGCCTTATCTTTATTTTGTCTCTAAGAATGACGGGACACATTATTTCTCAAAGACATTATCGGAACACAATGCGGCAATAAAGCGGATTAAGGCGATGAAAGAGTCAGCAAGGCTCGAAAAAGAGGGACTATCCGCAAGCAAAACTTCAGAGGAAGATGGGATCCCCAAAGAGTCGCAGACTTTTTGGGGTGTTAGTGAAGAAGGATAAAGTGATCGAAAGAAAAAATACGAGACAGATTCATGTAGGCAATGTAGCCGTGGGCGGAGGGAGTCCTATCTCTGTGCAGACTATGACAAAGACAGACACAAGGGATGTGAATGCAACTGTCCAGCAAATACTCGCCCTTGAGTCTGCGGGCTGCGAAATTATAAGGCTCGCTGTTCCTGACATGGAAGCGGCCCTTGCCCTCGGAAAGATTAAATCTCATATTTCAAAACTCAAATCTCAAATTCCCATGATTGCCGACATACATTTTGACTGGAGATTAGCACTCGAGGCAATTAAACAGGGAGTTGACGGATTAAGACTCAATCCCGGAAATATCGGCGCAAAATGGAAGGTCAAAGAGGTTGTTGCAGCAGCTAAAGAAAAAAATATTCCCATAAGAATAGGCGTAAATGCAGGCTCACTTGGGAAAGAGCTTCTCGAAAAATACGGCCATCCGACGCCGGAGGCGCTCGTTGAAAGCGCTGAAGGGCATATAAGAATCTTAGAAGAACTGAATTTCCATGACATCAAGGTATCCCTTAAGGCATCAAATGTAATGAAGACAGTTGATGCATACAGATTGTTTTCCGAGAAGTATGATTATCCCCTGCACATAGGTATCTCAGAGGCAGGGCCGCCGTTCAGCGGAATGATAAAGAGCGCTGTTGGTCTTGGAATACTTCTCTCCGAAGGCATAGGAGATACAATGAGGGTATCGCTGACTGCAGAGCCTGAAGAGGAAGTAAAGGTTGCCTATGAAATATTAAAATCCCTCGGTTTAAGACAGCATGGCCCGGAGATAATCTCATGCCCTACATGCGGAAGATGTCAGATAGACCTGAAACCCATGGCACAGAAGGTTGAAAAAATCCTTAATGACATAAAAAAGCCAATAAGCGTTGCCGTAATGGGATGCGTTGTAAACGGCCCCGGAGAAGCAAGGGAGGCTGACTTCGGGATTGCAGGCGGCAAAGGCATGGGGCTTGTGTTTAAAAAAGGGGAAGTGGTGAAGAAGGTGAAGGAAGAGGAATTGCTCAATGCCCTTATTGAACTCATAAATGAGGAGTAGTCTGCTGGGGTATTTGCCATTTTTTGAGAAGCCGAACAACCAAGCTCAATGACGCAAGATTGCGAGCGTCGCTGTGGAATGATTTAGGCAACACTTTTTTCCATTTGCAGAAAAGATACTTCTGAAATACCTGCTTTTTCTTTTGCATGTTCAATTGTCATGCTTACAAGATTGCCCTTTTCATCCAAGTCAATGTACAGGTTTTCTGATATTTCCTTTGTCTCAACTATGGGAACATTTGAAAACTCAATCAATGCTGTATCCGTATCTGAGAAATATCGAATTTTCATTTTTCTTCCTCCTTAAAGTTTCTATCAAAGAAAGCATTATGAACGGTTTCTCCGTCCTCTAAAAGAATTACCCTTAGGTATCTCCCAACTTCTTCGATAAATTTCCACTTCCTTATCCTTCCATCGCTCTGAACTTCTGTTTTCACAGGTTTTTGATTGTATCCAATATCCATTTATCTTTGATAATTGCCCTATCCGCCCGTTGTCTGACAAATGAAAAGTATTGCGTACATTTCATAATATCATTGTATCATTTTTTATCGCATAATGAAAAAAATAAGGCGCGGGCAACCAGCATTGAAAAACCGCTACAGCTAATTACCCGTCGCCTTGATTAATTGTTAACTTCTCTTATCAACATAATCTGATTCCCTATGTTTCTTTTAAATAATTCCTTATTACCAAGTATAAATAAATCAAACTAACAGCAATTAACCCCAGTCCAATAATCCTATGATATTTGCCTACGTCAATTAGACCATCGGTGAAGCCAAAGAAAAAGCGATCTATTATTGCCCACAGCCCAAGGATTAAACATGCTATTCCTATAAAAAGCGTCCGCATCAGGTCAAAGCAACTATTAGGATTTTTCTTGCCACCAAGCGACATGCCTTTATGCCTTTTTCTGCCTCATATTGAAGTTAACATTTACTTTTATGCATATTCTGTAATTGATAGGATTATATCAGGCATTGCGTTGACAATCAATGATTTTGCAAAGGAATATCGCTAATTTATAAAACAGGTTTTTAGCTATTTATCTTTCACTCTGCCTCTCCACGCCTGCGGGTTTCTGCTCAAATGCATTACCGCCAC
>NZ_DAIOFX010000007.1:0-44978 GCF_036745535.1 Dissulfurispira sp. | reverse complement strand
TGCGGGTTTCTGCTCAAATGCATTACCGCCACAATGAGCAATGTACCACTTCTAAAAAGCAATCAAAGATGAGAGAGAAGACTGCAAAAAAATGAGCAATGTACCACTTCTAACCTGATAAATAACGCCGTATGGAAATCTGTTTGTCCGGCAACGGCGGGTGCGCTTTGAGAGCTGAAACCATGCTTCAGGATACTGGATAATCCGTTCTATCGTCCTCTTTACTTTGGCGGCAAATTCGTATCCCAGTCCTTCACTTTGAGTATTGTAATAAGCAACCGCGTCAAGCAATTCGGCTTCGGCTGGGGCAAGGAATGTTATATTCATCAGCCTTTCCGCTGCTCTATTTTTTCAAACACTTCCTTTGCAGGGATTGTAGCAATTTCGCCCTGTTCGTAGGCGTCTATGCGGCTTTCAGCCTCTTTCGCCCACAGTTCATCAATGGTCCGTCGCTCCGAAAACTCAAAACCGGATAGAAGCTTTTCCACAATCTCGGCGCGCTCAATCGGCGGTAAACTCAGTGCTTCGGCAAGCACCTGTTCGCTCTGGCGAGACATAAACACCTCCCTTTTCAAGGCATTATTCATAGGATAGCATATTTCATCCCCTCCTTAAAATCTGGAATTACTCGATTGTCCTCTAAAGGCGACATGTGTTAATCTTTATACAGACATCGAAAGAATTTGTGTAATTTGCACACTTGCTTATATAAAACTCATGCTTACCCTCGACAGCATAAGGGACATCCAGATATATCAAAACAAAAACGGCTATCGCTTTTCAGTGGATGCACTCCTTCTTTTCTCATTCATTAATTTGCCGAGGGTCAAAAAGATCGCTGATTTAGGCGCAGGCTCAGGAATTATAGGCATTCTCCTCGCAAAGAAATATCCGGATGCTGAAGTCATACTAATAGAACTCCAAAAAAGCCTCGCAAAACTCGCAGGGAAAAATGTCGTTCTAAACAATCTCGGTAATAGGGTTAAAGTAGTAATAGCAGATATTAAAAATTTATCATACCCTCCCCATCACTCCAACACTCCATCACTCCATTACCCCGCTTTTGACCTTGTCGTCTCAAATCCTCCTTTCAGAAAGGTGAAAACAGGCCGTCTGAGCATCGGTGATGAAAAGGCAATAGCAAGACACGAGATTAAACTTTCTTTAAAAGATCTGGTAACAGCAAGCTCCACGCTCTTAAAACATCACGGAAGACTCTGCATTATACATCTGCCAGAGAGGCTGACAGAGATAATGGATGCCATGAAAGAGAACAATATGGAGCCTAAACGTCTGCGCTTTATATATTCCAATATTTCTACCGAAGCGAAAATGGTATTGATAGAGGCAGTAAAAGGAGGCCGTGCAGGACTTAAAACAGAAAGGCCTTTTTTCATATATAATGAAGATGGAAGTTATACGGATGAGATGAGAGAAATCTATAACGAATGACCAGCTTTTTTAATTCCCTGTTCAATTCCTATCTGGGCATGTTTATGACACAGGCATTCTGCCATTCGATAATAGCCTTCGTTGTCGTGAACAGGGCAATGCACATCTGGCACATCAACGATCCCTTAATAAGACAGCGATTCCATCTCATAGTGGTCTTACTGCCTGTTTTTTCATTCCCCCGTTATCAGGCAATAAACCCTGACAGAAACTCCATAGCATTCAGGATGGAATCACTTTTCGATATCAACCGATGGCTCAATTTAGAAATTTTTGAAATCATGCCGTTATGGATATTTTTCATTTCCATACTGCTCATCACAGCAGCAATCTTTCTATTTCAGGAACTGATTCCGGTTTTAAAAAATACATTTGAATCAAAAAAATCCGGATGTGGAAGCAGAAGGGTATGAAGAACATCCAGTCGTCAATGAGGCATTAGCTGACTTGGCTGCCGAAAAGCCCGATATCCTCGTACTGGAGGATGACGATTATGTGCTTTTTTTCAACAACAGGCAGAAATGCCGCTGTATTCATATCAACAGGACTCATAAAAACTCTCAACAAAGAGCAGTTGCAGGCAGCCATCGCCCATGAGATGGCGCACATAGCAAGAAACAAAAAACCTCTGCTCATAGCCGTATTCCTCTTCAGGGTAATCATGTTCTTTAATCCTGTGGCTCTTCTGGAATTCAGAAGGCTCGTTCAGGAAGAAGAAAAGATATGCGATGATATGGCAGTAAGTTTAACCCAAAAACCCCATGCCTTGTCCGGGGCCCTTAAAAAGCTCTATCATAAAAACGAAGATGCCAATCCACTAAAGCTAAAAAAACTCTCGGAGATGAGGGATTCCATCGAAGAATACAGCCATAACGCCCACATAGAGGCCAGGATCCACAGACTGGAAAAGGGAGGCATTCATAAAACAAGCGGAGAATGGCTTAAGCTTTTGTTAACGGTCATTTTAATCATGGGAATAAACTATTTTGTTGTATGATATCCAAATCCAGCGATAAGGATGGGTCTCTGACTTATCCTTATCGCTGGATCTCGGAGGGAAAATAAATGAATAAAAAATTTCTCAATTTCTTTTATTTTGTTTTAACTGTTGCAATACTCATTGCAGCATTGAAGATTTTCAACTATCTCCCCATGATGATCCAGAAAGATACAATGAGGAGGTATCACAGCATCGAAGATGTGAAATCAAATTTAAACATCAGGGAAATCCTTATTCCTTATTACTTCCCCCAGAGCTTTGTATGGCCTCCGTCAGAGATATTTGCACAGAAAAAGCCCTTCACCGCAGTGGTAATGGAGTTTAAACATGCCAGGAGTGGAGATGTTGCCCTCATTATATCCCAGGCAGGCTCCAAAAACTTTAAAGCCGATGAGAAGATAAAAATGGTTCAGATCAAAGAAAAAATCAGTTACCCTTTAAAGGGCCGGACTGTAGCGCTTGAGGCAGGCATGTGCAAAAACGAAGAGCCGTGCAGCAGGATTTCCTGGGATGAGGATAAATACAGAATGACCGTTACGGCAAAGACAAGCCCGCCGGAGCTGCTGAAGATTGCAGAAAGCATGATCCGGTAGCCTCTCATATAACTTTCACCTCCAAATACGAAAAAATTCCTACCAAAATAGGAAGTTCTTCCAATTTTATTCCGTTTAATTATCGTCTATCCTTTAATCAAGAAAGAGAGAAAATTCAGAGAAAGGAGGTGAATTAAGATGTTGACATACTATAGGGAATACATATCAAGGTTTTTAAAGGCCGGCGTATCAGGATACCTGCTTAAAAAGACAGTGGGAAGCGACCTCATTGCAGCTTTAAGGGCCATCAACAGGGGAGAATTATATCTCCATTCATCAATTACTTCGGAGGTTGTTGCAGGCTATCTTGGCAAAGACAGGCAGACAATGGTGGAAGACCCTTATGAAAAACTGACCGACAGGGAAAAGCAGGTCTTGAAACTGATAGCAGAGGGATATACTCATAAAAAGATGGCAGAACTGTTAAACATAAGCGTAAAAACAGTCATTGCACATCAGACAAATATAAGCGAAAAGCTCGACATACACGGCCGCTCCGGATTGTTAAAATTTGCCATACAACGTGGGATTATAAAAATAACCCAGTAATATTGACTTTAATCCTTTCATCCATTAATTTACATATATGCTTTCATATATCTTCAAACGCCTTTTATTGATGATTCCACTTATATTCGGAATAACCCTTATAACATTCACCGTTATTCACCTTACGCATAGAGACCTTGTGGGAAGAGAGACAGAACCCAAGGAAACTGCAACATATGGCGATGCCGTTATAGAAGGTACCATAGGCGAGCCAAGCACTCTCATTCCCATGCTTGCGGGCGATAGCGCTTCTCATAGCGTGGCAGGAATGATTTTTAACGGCATTGTAAAATATCACACAGACCTGAGCGTTATAGGGGACCTTGCAGAGTCATGGACTATCTCATCCGACGGCATGGTTATTGTCTTTCGCTTGAAAAAGGGAGTCAAATGGGCTGACGGAGTCGAATTTACAGCAGACGATGTGATGTTTGGGTACAAGACCATTATTGATGAAAAAACACCAACGCCTTACAAAGAGGATTACATGCAGGTCAAGAAGTTCGAAGTCCTTGACAGATACACATTCAGGGTTACGTATAAAAAACCGTTTGCGCCTGCACTCACATCGTGGGGGAATCTGGTTGTTCTTCCCAAACATCTACTTGAAGGCAAGGATATAACAAAAAGCGATTTTGGAAGAAATCCCATCGGGACAGGTCCTTACAAGCTTAAGAAATGGGTTTCGGGTCAGGAGGTGGTGCTTGACTCAAACAGGAGTTATTTCGATGGGAGGCCATATATAGACAGATATATCTACAGGGTGATACCTGACCCGGCAACGCTTTTTTTAGAGCTGCAGGCAGGGGGAATCGATATGATGGGACTTACGCCGATTCAGTATACGAAACAGACCGATACCGATTTCTTCAGAAAAAACTTTCAGAAATTCCGCTACCCTGCATTCAGCTATACCTATATGGGTTTTAATCTCAGGCATCCATGGTTCAAAGATAAGCGTGTGAGGCAGGCAATAGCGCATGCCATAGATAAAAGCGAAATCATTGATGTTGTTCTCTTTGGACTTGGCAGCCCTGCTACGGGTCCTTATGTTCCAAACACATGGCCGTACAATCCAGATGTAAAAAAATATGAATTCGACCCCGGGAAGGCAAAAAGGCTTCTGAAAGAAGCAGGATGGGAAGATACCGATGGAGATGGAATTATAGAAAAGGACGGCAAGCCATTCCAATTCACTATTCTTACCAATATGGGCAACCGCCTGAGAATCAATACAGCTACTATTATTCAATGGAGACTTGCAAAGGTAGGCATAAAAGTGGAGATCAGATTGCTTGAATGGAGCACACTCATCAACGAGTTTATCGATAAAAGACGGTTTGAGGCGGTCATACTCGGCTGGAGCATCGGCCTTGACCCTGACCAGTATGATATCTGGCACTCCGGCAAAACGAGGGAAAAGGAATTTAATTTTGTCAGCTATAGCAATCCATTGGTAGACACGCTCCTCGAAAAAGGCCGGAGGACATTCGATATAGAAGAAAGAAAAAAGGCATACTATAAAATCCAGGAAATACTTGCCGATGACCTGCCGTATGTCTTTCTGTACGTGCCTGATGCAATTCCGATCGTACATTCGAGGGTTAAAGGCATCAAGCCTTCGCCTATAGGTATAAGTTATAATCTCCCTAAATGGTATGTGCCGGAAAAACTCCAGAGATACAGAATAGAGCCCTGAAGATGCTGACCTATCTCATTAAACGACTCCTCGAGATGATCCCAACACTCTTTGGGATTACACTGCTTTCATTTTTTATTATCCACCTTGCCCCTGGAAAGCCCACAGACATACTCACAGAGCTGAATCCCAAAATCACGCCCGAGGCAAGGCTGAAGCTCGAAAAATACTATGGGCTCGATAAGCCAATAATAGTTCAATACGGCATGTGGCTTAAAAGGATTGTAAAACTGGATTTCGGCGAATCCTTCTCAGGCGACAGAAGACCTGTTATGGAAAGGATATGGGATACGAAAAAGCCTCTCCTTGAAAGAAGGCTGTTTATCACGTTCCTGATCAATGTGCTTTCCATGCTTATAATCTTTATCATTGCGATACCGGTCGGCATATCTTCTGCAACTCATCAATATTCACTGTATGACAAGATTACAACCACATCTGTCTTCATAGGCTTCGCCATACCTTCATTCTGGCTTGCCCTCCTGCTGATGATGCTTTTTGGGGTGCATCTTGGCTGGCTTCCAATATCAGGGCTTAAGTCCATGAACTATGACTCGCTGACACTCATGGAGAAGATATGGGATAGGACCCTTCATCTTTTGCTCCCTGTCTTTGTCTCCTCCTTTGGAGGTCTTGCGGGTCTTTCAAGATACATGAGGGGCAGCATGCTTGAGGTGCTGAGACAGGATTATGTTACAACAGCGAGGGCAAAGGGATTATCCGAAAAGAGGGTTATATACGGACATGCCCTGAGAAATGCGCTTTTGCCTATCATCACATTGCTCGGACTTTCTGTCCCCGGACTCATCGGCGGAAGTGTTATATTCGAAAATATATTCGGCATTCCGGGCATGGGCCAGCTCTTCTTTATGGGTGTAATGACAAGGGATTATCCGCTGATAATGGGTATTTTGACAATCGGGGCAATATTGACATTGATAGGAAACCTGCTGGCAGATATCGGCTACATGCTCGCAGACCCGAGGATAAGGGTGAAGTAAGATATGAAGATATTTTGGAAGAGGTTTAAAAGGAATAAACTTGCAGTGGCAGGTGGAGTTATCGTGGTTGTCCTTTTTGTTATTGCGGTGCTTGCGCCTTTCATTTCTCCCTTTAATCCCAACGATATTGACAGAAAACACATCCTTGAGCCTCCGGGCGCGAGGCATCCCCTTGGAACCGATGATCTCGGCAGGGATGTTTTATCACGAATGCTGTATGGCAGCCGGATATCACTGGCAGTCGGCTTTATTGCCGCAGGCATAGCAACAATTACAGGCATGCTGCTCGGTGCGGTATCAGGATACTATGGCGGCTGGACCGACAGAGCAATGATGCGGTTTATTGATATAATGCTTTCTATTCCGACATTCTTTCTGGTCCTTGCTGTCATTGCCTTTGTCGGGCCGAGTATCTGGAACATTATGATAGTTATAGGGTTTACATCATGGATGGGAGTAGCACGACTTGTAAGGGCAGAATTTCTATCATTGAAAGAGAGGGAATTTGTCCTTGCTGCAAAGGCGCTGGGGGCAAGCGATATGAGAATAATCTTAAGACACATCATGGTAAACAGCATGGCTCCCGTGTTCGTTTCTGCTATTCTTGGCGTGGCAAGCGCAATACTGGTGGAATCGGCTTTAAGTTTTCTCGGCATAGGGGTTCAGCCTCCTACACCCAGCTGGGGCAATATGCTCACATCAGGGAAGGACAATATAGAGATAGCATGGTGGCTATCCCTTTTCCCTGGCATTGCAATTCTTATCACTGTGCTCAGCTACAACCTCTTTGGAGAAGGATTGAGGGACGCCCTTGATCCGAGGTTATGGCGAGATTAAGCGCATAAATTTCAGTTAGCTCGCATCTCGTAGTTCATGGTATTATTTTTATTACCATGAGCTATCAACCATCAGCTATGAACTATGATCTCCCTGATCCTGAAAGGGCAAAAAAGAACATACAATCATTCCTGTCGGAAAATCCAGAATATGCAGAAAAATTGAATGCCCGCATAACTGAAGTTTCCACTATCTTCTCATACAGCCAGTTCCTCGCCAATTACTGCATCAAAAGTCCCGAGGCATTGTTTTATGCCATTGATAATCTCAATATATCCTTTGACACTAAACAGCTACGGATTGAATTAAAGGAATCACTTTCCTCTTGTAATTCCATAAATGATGGCATGAAGGCAATTCGCAATTTCAGGAAAAATAAATTTTTGATTGTCACACTGAAGGATATTCTTAGGCTGGCAGAGCTTCAGGAGATAATGCTTGATATGAGCAATCTTGCCGATGCAATTTTATGGGAATCATTAGATTTTGCAGAACCCTTTCTCAAGCTGAGATATGGTGCTCCTGAAAACAATTCCCTTGCTGTAATAGCCCTCGGAAAGCTGGGTGCTCTGGAGCTTAATTACAGTTCTGATGTGGACATAATCTTTGTTTATAAAGAAGAAGGAGAAACAAGCGGCATATCAACCATTCATGGCATGACCATAAACAAAATTTCTGCCTTCGAGTATTACACAAAGCTTGTTGAGGAATACACACGGTTTCTTTCCGCAAATACAGAGGACGGCTTTGCCTACAGGGTTGATTTGAGATTAAGACCTCAGGGGCAGCGCGGCAGTTTAGTCCTGTCGTTAAGAGGTTACGAGGAATACTATGAATCATGGGGGCAGTTATGGGAAAGGGCTGCACTTCTCAGGGCAAGGCCGATAGCAGGAGACATGCAGTTAGGACAGGAGTTTTTGAATACAATAAGGCCCTTTGTCTACAGAAAATACCTTGACTTTGAGGCCATTGACGAAATCAGGAGGATGAAGTCACAGGTTGAGCAGATAAAAGCAGGAACGTTGAGCAGGGATATAAAACGGGGCTATGGAGGCATACGGGAAATAGAATTTTTCATACAGATATTCCAGTTGATCTATGGAGGCAAAGAGCCGTCTTTAAGGGAGCGGAGTACATTCAAGGCCTTACATAAACTCCTGCAAAAGGGATTTATAGGTTATGAAGACTTCGGCCAGCTTTTGGACAATTATATATTCTTAAGAACACTTGAACACAGGCTCCAACAATTGAACGACATCCAGACACATGCCCTTCCATCCAGCGACATGGAACTGGATATCCTCGGAAAAAAGATGGGATTTCCAGACAGGTCGGCATTTTTATCAGAGCTTAACAGGAGAAGACATAAAGTAAGGACAATATACGATTCACTTTTGGAATCCAGAAAAGAACCGCCTCACGGCTTATTGAGCAGCATTTTCTGGGATATGGAAACACCTGTTGAACACCTCATGGCAGAAGAGCTTTCAAAGACGAAGATAACGGATATGAAAAGGGCCATGCACCATCTCACCAGGATAAGGAACAATATATACTCCTTCCAGACAATAAGGGGAAGGAGGCTCCTCGAGGATATTCTTCCGAGATTTGTGGATGAAGCGATCAAGGGTATAAACCCTGACCTCGCCCTGCTCCAGTTAGTCGATTTTTCGAGCATTTTGGCCTCAAAGGAATCCTATCTTGAAGCCATAACACAAAGACCTGAAATGATCTCCGTACTAAATTTTATCTTCTCGCAAAGCGAATATCTGTCAAAGATGCTTATGGGCAGTCCTGAATACATCGAGTCCATTGTCGAAGGCGAGATAAGGAAAAAGTCATCGAGGGAGTTGAAGAATGAATTAAATATCCTGATAGAAAGACACGGTGAAACCACGGCCATAAGACTGCTCAGAAGGTTTGTGGAGATAAAACTCGGACTTCTTTTCATGGACAGGAAAATAGATGTCATAGAACTCATGAAGACCCTGAGCAAAGCAGCGGATGTAATCTTATCAGCACTGCTTGAACGGCACGGGACCTCATTGAATATTGTTGCCTTCGGGAAACTGGGAGGCAGGGAGATTATTTTCAACTCCGATCTCGATTTGATATTTATAACATCTGACGAACCAGCAGAAGCAGATATAAAGGCAGCAGAGCAGTTGCTGCGGCTCTGCATGTCATACACAAAGGATGGGATAGCATACAGGGTTGACACCCGCCTGAGACCCGAAGGCAGCAAGGGGCCGCTTGTAAGCTCTCTGAAAGGCCTCAGGGATTATTACCTGAAGCATGCACAGGTTTGGGAACTTCAGGCACTTTTAAAGGCAAGACCCATCTGTAATTTCAAGTTTCAAATTTCAAATTTCAAATTCATGGAGCTGAGAAGAGAGGTTTTAATGGAAAGGGGCAGTGAAATAACAGCAAGCGACATAAAAAAAATGAGGGAAAGGATTCAAAAAGAACTATCAAAGGAAGTCCCCGGCACTTATGATATAAAGCTTGGAAGCGGCGGCCTTGAGGAGCTTGGGTTTATCATTCAGTATCTGCAGCTTAAAAAATGCAGGGACAACCCGCAGATACTTGTTCAGGGAACCCTTGATGCAGTTAACCGCCTCGACAAAAGCGGCATACTGAAGAATAGCGATGCAATAATGTTAAAAGAGACTTATATGTTTTACAGGACCATCGAAACCATGCTCAGGCTAAGGAATGAATCCCTTCTAAAAGAGGGTAGCACCATCGTGCAGAGCCTTGCTAACTTTATGGATATGGACGAAAAAAAAATCCTAAGCTCTCTGAATGAAAAGAGAGCACTGACAAAGAACTTCTGGGACAGATTAAATGATTGAAAGTTAAAGCCAGTATTCCGGATACCTTCTGTTCTTAGAAATATTATTAACCAGAAGCGCAACAACTAATAAAATAAGAGCACCTGCTCCGGCAGGTAAAAATGCGTACAAAAAACCGAGGTCATGTATCTTTTTGCCTCCTATAACGGCAATCAATGCAGTTGCACCGCCAGGCGGGTGAACCGTCTTTGTAGCAAGCATCGCCACAATGGCAAGGGATACGCCGAGGGCAGCGGCCATCCATATAACATCACCGAACAATTGATAGCATGCAACGCCAACAAGCCCTGATATTATATGGCCTCCGATAAGGTTTCTCGGCTGGGCAAGGGGGCTTTTGATTGCGCCATAAACAAGCACTGCAGACGCACCAAATGAGCCAATTATCAATGTCAAATCCCTCGGCTCAAAATACTTTGAGGAGAGATAGCCGCAAATGCCGATACCTATCACAGCGCCGAGCCATGACCAGAGCATCTCTGTTAAACCGACTCCTGGAGGGCTCTTTGCACCGCCCTTCATCTTTGAAAAGTATTCGCTTATATTCATTTTTTCCTGTTGCTCTAACTATGTCTGCCCTCGAGATTATTCCTATGAGTTTGTTTTCTTCATTCACTACAGGAAGTCGCTTGATCCTCCTTTCATCAAGAATCCTTGCCACTTCCCTTATATCTGCATCAGGTTTTGTTGTTATTGCAGGAGATGTCATCACATCTTCCACCCTGCTGCCAGCCTTTCGCTCCGGCAGAGGCTCTCCAAGGATATGCCTTATGATGTCCTTAAATGTGTGCCCGTGCTTCATTCCAGTCATAGAAAGGACATCCGCCTCTGTAACAACACCGATAACGTGATTTTCGTCATCCACAACAGGCAGACCGCTGACTTTATTTTCTGAAAGGAGTCTTGATACTTCATGAATATCCGCATCCTTTTTAACAGTTATCACATTTTTCGTCATTACATCACTGACAGGGATTTTGGAGGCGAGCCTTTCCTTTGCATGCCTTAAGGCGATGGAATAAATCTTCTTCAGGTCTTCCTCGGTAATATCCACGTATGTCTTTATTTCTTTGAGGGCAGCCCTGAGGTCTTCATCTGAAATCTCATAATCTCTCTGTGTGTTATCCATAAAAACCTTCCTTAGTTTTTAATATAGATATAATCAAATTATAGCACCATGATTTAAATCATAAAAATCTTTAGGCATTATGATGAATATCATTGTTTTATGATCTATTCAATGCTAAATTTATAAAAACAACTTAAAGAGGAGGATTCTATGGAAGTAATCGATCTTAAAAAGCTTATAAAATTTTACCCTGACAAGATCTCAAGGGAAATGCTTTCTGACAAGCCCGAGATGCGTGTTGCATTGATGTGCCTTGAGGCAGGGCAAGCATTGCAGCCTCACAAGGCGCCGTTAAGGTTGATGATGTACTGCGTTGAAGGCAAGGGGACATTTATCGTCGGAGACGAGGAGATCGTTGCGGATGAAAAGACTGCCATACTCTGCGACCCGTTGGTTCCTCACGGATTCAGGGCTGATAAGGGTGAAAGGCTCGTTGTAATGGCAGTTGTAACGCCTGTGGAGTAATTTAAACAAAATATTCGGAATACCTTCTCATTTCGTCAGACTCTATGGACCCTGAAAACCTGTTGTCGGATATAACAGACTTTATTGCCATAGATGAAGATGAATCGAGGATCTTTAACCTTCTGAAGGAGAAAAAGGATACAAGGAGGAGGGTTATAAATCCGGCCATAACCTCAAGGGATGGTATTGAAAGGTGTTTGCCGACGATATGCCCTGCCAATGCGCCGAAGATAAGAGAAAGCAGAGGGATAATAAAAGCAAGGAAATAGCCCTTTGTCTTAATTCCTTTGTCTATTCCCACGATAACGCTGTCTCCAACTTTTGCATCGATGGGGTTTTCACAGTAAGCATCATTGTAGTTCCTCCTGCCTTGCAAAGGCCAATCTTCGCCTGGCCGCAGCCCTTGCATGACTCTCCGCCTTTGAGCATAACAGTAGCAATGTCTCCCTGAAGCCTTATTACTGTCCCTATTTCGGGTATGGATGGTTTCATATTTTTATAATACGGGATTCTGCTTTACTAAACTATGAGATATATCATACTACCTTTCCATCCTCATCTTAAGCACAATCAGAATAATGATGCCTGTCATAAACAATATCCCGCCAATTAATGCCCACAAAGCACCCGGCTCCCTGCTTACCTGTAGGAGAACAGCCTTTTCTGGAAACGCCTGAAGATCCTTCACATTGATATTGAATCCCTCTTTTAGAGAGGGTGCATTAGGTTTTATCCTGCCTTTAAGGATTTTATTCTGCCCTGAAATATATTCCACATCCACTTCCCAGTCATTTATGTATCCGTATTGATCAACATCTATGTTTATAGCTCTGACATTCAATGTTATGCTGTCATTCGGCATTTTCAAAAATGTCCCTTCCCTTGCAACTGCGATCCCCTTAAAGCCCCCTGTAGAACTCAAAAGATGGGCAAGGAGTATAAACAGAAAACCGATATGTATTATCTGGGGTGATATCAGCAAGAGCCATTGCGTTGCCTTTCTCTTTTTAATAATGGATTCAATGCTGCAAAAAATAGTATTGATTGTGAGAATCGCAAGGATAATGATTGAGCACCACAACCACCACGTCACACTTATTGGCTGCACCTTCAGCCATTCAAAAAGCGGCATCGATTGGATGGCCTGAAATTCTTCTCTTGCAGGCATTATAAATGCTCCTGCAAAGAGCAAAGCCATGAGGAACCATAGCAGCCATATGGTTGTTCTTATGGATAAGAAAAATTGTGTTATGTGTCTGAACATATACTTAAAAGCTATGCGAGCTCTTCATCAGAAGGCTCACGCCGAGATATGTGAACAATACAACAACAAAGCCAACGATGCTTAAAACGGCCATCGGCCTTCCCATCCACCACTGCCTTAATCTCGCATGAAGATAAAGGCTGTAAAACAGCCATAGGATTGTTGTCCAGAGTTCCTTTGGTGTCTATAGCCAGTAAGTCCCCCATGCAAGATATGCCCATATACCGCCGAATACCATGGATATGGAGAACAAGCAGTAGCCGATAAGCACCGCCCTGTATTGAAGACCATCAAAAGAATTATCCTGTTCTTTCAAGAAAAGGGCACCTAATACAGCAGCTATTCCAAAAAAGCGCATACGAAAGAAACGCCAGCACAACATGGGATTCGAACCACAATGTCCTTAAAACAGGCGGAAGGGGTGCATTATGCTGTTTTGATGCGAGGGCAAATGCAGTGAAGACCGAACCCATTACCGCAATGATGCCCTGAAATTGATGCCTCTTTAATACAACATTGAACGGGATTGAGAATGCCACGACAGATGCCGAGAGAAAGGTAATTGTATCGTGGGGTCCTACAAGGGGAAGCCTTCCCAGTTGAAGCCCACGCATAATCAGATAGGCGATTTGAAATATAAGACCGATATATAAGAAATGCCTTTTCCATGTTGCAAAGAGATAAAAGGCAAAAGACAGCATAAGTATAAGCATAGGAAATATTATATAAGATTTGAGTTAAAATAAAACCATGCCTAATGTATTTCATTTATTAAAAAGCCATGCAGGACAAATAAGCAAGCGTCTGAAAATCAGCGAGACAAAAAGGATTTACAATATCTCCATCTCCCACCTCGCATTGCTGCTCTTATTTAATGAAAAACCGTTTATCGTAGTCGAAGATTCTGACGAGTCCGCATCAATGCTTTATAATGACTTTCTGTTTTTAAATTCAGCAATCAGCAATCAGCAATCAGCAATCGCCTATTTTCCTCCCCCATCCGGTCCAGAAGCCATTGGAGAAAGGGCAAAGGCACTACACAGGGTCAAGGGTCAAGGGTCAACCCCGTTAGAAAAGCCCTTTTTTCTAACGGGGTCAATAATAACCTCAAAAGACGCATACAAGACCGGTTTCAGCATCTCGGATATAGAAAGCAGCATTTTAGCCCTTAAAAAAGGAATTGAAATCGGGAGGGGAAAATTGGAGACATGGCTCACATCGCACGGCTACAGAAATGTGAGCGTTGTGATGGAAAAGGGTGAATACAGTCAGAGGGGATGGCTCTTTGATATATATCCTGCAACTGAAGCCTCTCCTGTGAGGGTAGAGTTTTTCGGAGACGAGATAGACCTCATAAGGACATTCGACATCGAAACACAGAGGTCGATAAAAGAGATAAATGATATAGAAATTTTTCCTGCAGAAGAAGGAGAGCCGACACATAATCTGATAGACGATTTAACCGGCTTAAGAGATTTCGATGTCTTTGTTGTCGATCATCACTCCATTACTCCATCACTCCAAAAATCCATTCTCATTTCGCATCTCCCCTTTGTTGGTGAAGGGATTGATGCAGGCGAAATGACAATCAAAGGTCTGGGCATTCTCCCTGAAGAAAGAAAGGAGATAAGCGACATACCAGCGGCTTTACAAACAGTTCAAAACTCTAAACTCTTAACTCCAAACTCTAAAATTATTGCTGTAATGTCTTCAAAGGCTCAGGCAGAGCGCCTCAAAGAGATCATGTCGGATGGCGGCATTGTAGCGCCAATAATAGACAGGCAGGACTTAAAATCCTATGAAGGAATGTTTTGCATAACCACAGGCAGGCTGTCTTCAGGAATAAATCTTCCTGAACTCCTGATAGTAACTGACAGGGAAATCTTTGGCGAAAGACCCTCATACAGGCCCATTAAAAAATCAAAGGTCTCGAGGCTCCTCCTCAGCATCGATGATTTAAAACCCGGCGATTTCGTTGTGCACAAAGACCATGGCATAGGAAGGTTCGCCGGATTGCAAAGGCAGAGGGCAGAAGATTATGAACAGGATTTAATAACCATAGAGTATGCAAACGGCAGGTTATATGTCCCGTTTCACAGCATAGACAGGCTGCAGAAATACAGCGCAGCAGAAGGACACATCCCATCCCTCGAAAAACTCGGCGGCAAGGCATGGATCAGGACAAAACAGAAGGTAAAGAAGGGGATCAGGGAGATGGCAGAAAAACTCCTGAAACTGTATGCTGAGAGGAGGATTGCTAGGGGCTATAAATTCAGCGAGGACACTCCCATGCACAGGGAATTCGATGATTTCTTTCCTTACGAAGAAACACCGGACCAGACAAAGTCCATAGAAGAGATAAAAAGGCATATGCATTCAGAAATGCCAATGGATATGCTCCTCTGCGGAGATGTTGGATACGGGAAAACAGAAGTGGCTGTCAGGGCTGCATTCAGGGCTGTCTATGATGGAAAACAGGTGGCTGTGCTTGTCCCAACAACATTGCTTGCAGAGCAGCATTTCAGGACATTCAAGGCAAGGTTTTCGGGATTCCCTGTAAGGATAGATTATCTCAGCAGATTTAAAAATAAAGGTGATTTGAATAACTCCATTACGGCAATTGCAAAAGGAGAGGTCGACATAGTTATAGGCACGCATATGCTCTTGAACAAAAAAGTCCAGCTCCACAACCTCGGCCTTCTGATTATAGACGAAGAGCACAGGTTCGGAGTTGCCCAAAAGGAGAGGCTGAAAGAGCTCAAAAAGGGCGTCGATATCCTCACACTCACAGCAACGCCGATTCCGAGGACGCTGCATATGTCCCTGTCAGGGATAAGGGAAATGTGCACCATAGAGACACCTCCAGAAGAAAGGCTCTCGGTGAAAAGCATTGTTGCAACATTCAATGACAGGATAATAAAAGAGGCAATAGAAAAGGAAATGCAGAGGAACGGACAGATATTTTTTGTCCACAACAGGATAAAAGATATAGAAAAAATATCCGTCCATATCAAAAAACTGGTTCCAGATGCGAGGATCGCAACAGCCCATGGACAGATGAGGAAGGTAGATCTCGAAAGGATCATGCTGGGCTTTCTGAATAAGGAAACAGATGTCCTCGTATGCACTGCAATAATCGGTGCAGGCCTCGACATTACAACAGCCAACACAATAATCGTTGACAGGGCGGACACGTTCGGACTGTCAGACCTCTACCAGCTCAGGGGAAGGGTCGGAAGGGGAAACACACAGGCATATGCATACTTCCTGATACCAGGAGAAGACATCATTACAGATGATGCAAAAAAGAGGCTTCAGGCAATACAGGAAATGAGCTATTTAGGCGCAGGTTTCAGGCTTGCGCTAAAAGATCTCGAAATAAGAGGGGCAGGAAATCTCCTCGGTGCAGAGCAGTCAGGTCATATCTACAAAGTTGGTTTCGACATGTACATGGAGATGCTGGAAAAGGCTGTCTCAGAACTCAAGGGAGAAGAGATAAAGGAAGAAATAGAACCCCAGATAAGACTGAGGCTTTCTGCATTTATACCCGAGGACTACATACCGGACATCGCCTTGAGATTGAGCATTTACAGGAGAATATCGTCGGTAAAATCCCTGAATGCCCTGACAGAGTTAAAAGAAGAACTCCTCGACAGATTCGGCAGCATGCCAGAAGAGGTGAATAATCTAATGCATGTCATAAAGGTAAAAATATTGTCAAGGCTCTTATATATCTCTACGGTTTCTGATATAGACGGCAGATACAGGTTTTTCTTTGTCTCCGATGCAGAGGATAAATATAAAATTCCTGAAAACTTTTTTGATAAACTCTTAAAGACATTGTTTGAACTGCAGAAGAAAGAGAGGGGGATTCGTTTCCTGCCGGACGGTTTTGAATTTGATACGCAGGTGATACCGTCAAAAGACAGAATAACAAAGGTCGAGGAGATACTGCAGTCCTTATGGACAAGATTGTCAAAATAATTTAAACTGGAAGGCATGAAGAACAGAAAACAGAAGATAGAGAAAATGGAGTATTGGAGCATTGGAGTGTTGCGGGGGAAAAAGGCCTTTTCATTACTCCATTACTCCATTACTCCATTACTCCCATGTTTTATATTTCTTACTTTTTTGGTCGGCTGCGCCACTGTTCCTGTGGAGGAGCGAAAGGAAGCCGAGTTCCATTATAAAATGGGCATTTCCCACCTGAATGAGGGCAATATCCAGATGGCATTTGTGGAGCTTCAGAAGGCATATCAGCTCAACCCCGACAATAAAGAGACCCTTAACAGCCTTGGACTCGTCTACCTCCAACTGGATGAACTCGAAAAGGCAAAGGACCTGTTTCTAAGGGCAGTATCCATTGATTCCGAATTTTCAGAGGCATACAACAATCTTGGTGTAACATATTCAAAGAGAAGGCAGTGGACAGAGGCGATAGATGCATTTAAAAGGGCATTATCAAATCCACTGTACAGAACGCCTGAAACGGCATTCTACAATCTCGGCATTTCCTATTACAGGGTGGGGCAATACGAGCCCGCCATAAATGCATTCAAGGATTCCATAAAGAGGTCTCCCTTCTTTGCATTGCCGTATTACGGGCTTGCACTCGCCTATAACAGGGAAAGCAGATATGGAGATGCTGCGGCAATAATCGCACGGGCAATAGAAATAGACCCGGCCTATAAAGGTGACAGGAAGAAATTCATAGAGGAAATAAAACAAAGACTTCTCACTGCAAAGGGAGAAGAAGAGATGGACTTCAGGGATTATCTGGAGATAATGAGGTATTAATTCTGGAGGCGGCGAGCGGATTCGAACCGCTGCATCGAGGTTTTGCAGACCTCTCCCTTAGCCACTTGGGTACGCCGCCGATTATCAGAACATAGAAGCCAGTCTATCAGAAGACAGACTTTAAATTATTTATTTTTGATTTTGAAATCTGTATTCTGTCATCTTAGATTTTATGGAGCGGGCGACGGGATTCGAACCCGCGACCCCAACCTTGGCAAGGTTGTGCTCTACCAACTGAGCTACACCCGCAATTAATTGATAACAGAAAAACTTATCATAATCATGTGAACTATGTCAAATCAATTGCTAAAAACACACGATTCCATTAAAATAAAAAAATGAATTTGAATTTCAATGAATTTAAGGAGTTAGCCAGACAGGGCAACCTGATCCCCGTCTACAAAGAGATACTAGGGGATGTGGAGACCCCTGTAAGCGCCTTTATCAAGCTGAATAAAAAACCGTCATTTCTCCTCGAAAGCGTTGTGGGCGGTGAAAAATGGGCGAGATACTCCTTCATCGGCATAGAACCCTCCATGACCGTAACATGCAAAGGCAAAAAAGTGGAGATAAAAAACGGAGGGGTTGTCATAGAAACAGAAACCAGCGATCCTCTGAACGTCATAAAGGACATCCTTTCAAAGTTCAGACCTGTTGATACAAAAGGACTGCCGAGGTTTTCAGGCGGACTTGTTGGATACATAGGATATGATGCCGTGAAGTTCTTTGAGAGGGTTCCTGACAATCCCAAACCCGAGATCGACATGCCCGATATATTCCTCATGCTTGCCGATATAGTCCTCATATTTGACAATCTCAGGCAAACGATAAAGGTTGTGTGCAACACCCATACAGAAGGAAAGGATATTAAAGAATCGTATGCAGAGGCAGAGGCAAGGATAGATAAAATCATAGACGAGTTAAGGCAAGGGGCTTATTCCTCAGCACCTATTGCCCATGGCCTATCGCCTCTTGCCCAAACAGAAAACTTTTCTTCCAATTTTACAAAGGAAGATTTTCTGAATGCCGTTGAAAAGGCAAAGGAGTATGTAATGTCAGGAGATGTCGTGCAGGTAGTCCTGTCACAGAGGTTCGAGAAACAGGCAAGCGCATCTCCTTTTGACATTTACCGCTCGCTCAGGATAATAAACCCTTCGCCGTACATGTATTACCTCGACATAGGAGAATCACAGATTGTCGGCTCTTCTCCAGAAATCCTTGTGAGGCTTGAAGGCGATAAGATAACTCTGAGGCCAATTGCAGGCACAAGGAAAAGAGGGGAGACCGAAGAAGAGGATAAAGCCCTTGAAGATGATTTGAAAAAAGACCCGAAGGAAATCGCAGAGCATATAATGCTCGTTGACCTCGGCAGGAATGATGTGGGAAGGGTCGCAGAGATAGGCTCTGTAAATGTTACAGAGCTGATGACTGTAGAGCGTTACAGCCACGTGATGCACATGGTTTCGAATGTGGAAGGCAGGCTCAAGAAGGGTTTCGATGCCTTTGATGTATTCAGGGCATGTTTCCCTGCCGGCACTGTGTCAGGAGCGCCGAAGGTCAGGGCAATGGAGATCATAGAAGAACTGGAACCCACAAAGAGAGGGGCATATGCAGGGGCAGTGGGATATTTCGGATATTCAGGCAATATGGATACATGCATCACAATAAGGACGCTTATTATAAAAGATGGCAAGGTATATGTTCAGGCAGGAGCCGGCATAGTTGCCGATTCTGTGCCTGAGAACGAATACATGGAGACACTAAACAAGGCAATGGCAATGATGAAGGCAGTGGAGCACGCAAGTGGGATTCCATCCCCCTTGCGAAAACCCCCTGAAAAGAATTAAGGGAGGCAATATGCTTTTGATGATTGACAACTACGACTCATTTACATACAACCTCGTCCAGTATCTTGGAGAGCTGGGCGAGGATGTCCTGGTATACAGAAACGATAAAATAACCATTGAAGATATAGAAAAGATGAATCCAGAGAGGATTGTCATATCTCCCGGGCCATGCACGCCAAAAGAGGCAGGAATATCCATTGATGTTATAAAACACTTCGCAGGCAAAATCCCAATTTTGGGCGTATGCCTCGGGCATCAGTCCATCGGCGCTGCCTTTGGCGGAGAGATTGTCAGGGCGCCAAACCTGATGCATGGAAAGACATCGCTCGTATATCATGATGGCAAGACAATATTTGAAGGACTTCCCAATCCGTTCGAAGCGACAAGATACCATTCGCTCGTAATCAAGCGGGAGACCATCCCGGACTGTCTTGAAATAACCGCATGGAGCGACGGAAACAGAGACAACGGGATAATAATGGGAGTAAGGCACAAGGAGTTCATAATAGAGGGTGTGCAATTCCACCCCGAGTCTATACTTACCACTGTGGGCAAAGACCTTTTGAGGAATTTCATAAAACTGCAGATGGCTCATAGAGGGGGAAGATAGATGATAAAGGAAGCCATAAGCATCATAATCCAGAACATAAGCCTTTCTGAATCAGAAATGGCAGAATGCATGACAGAGATAATGGAAGGCAGGGCAACAGATGCACAGATAGGCGCATTCCTAACAGCCTTAAGAATAAAGGGCGAAACAATAGAAGAGATAACAGCCGCTGCGAGGATAATGAGGGAGAAGGCAACTAAGATCAATGCCCCTGAAGGTGTTATCGACACATGCGGCACAGGCGGAGACATGTCTGGAACATTTAATATCTCGACAACCACTGCCATTGTTGTTGCTGCATCTGGCGTTCCTGTTGCAAAGCACGGCAACCGCTCTGTATCGAGCCAATCAGGTAGCGCTGATGTGCTTGAGGCCCTCGGGGTAAATATCGAACTGCCCCCTGAAAAGGTTGAGAAATGCCTTTTCGAGACAAACTTCGGTTTTCTCTTTGCACCATTGTTCCATCCTGCAATGAAGTTCGCCATCGGCCCGCGCAGGGAAATAGGCATAAGGACAATATTCAATATCCTCGGCCCCCTTACTAATCCTGCAAATGCAAAACGCCAGATATTAGGGGTATTTGCGGACAGGTTGACCGAGCCCATGGCATCAGTGCTCGGAAATCTTGGTGCCGTTGATGCAATGGTTGTCCATGGAGAGGACGGACTGGACGAGATAACCGTATGCGACGGCACAAGGGTTTCGAGATACAAAGACGGGAAAGTAGAGACATATTACATAACGCCGGAGGACTTCGGCTTTAAAAAGGCTGACTGCAAGGATCTTGCAGGAGGCAGCAAAAATGAAAATGCAGGAATAACAATATCCATACTAAATGGAGAGAAAGGGCCGAAACGGGACATTGTTCTCATGAACTCCGCAGCAGCCATTGTTGTAGCAGGACTCGCACAGGACTTCAAGACAGCAAGGGAGATTGCAGAGGAAAGCATAGACTCCAAAAAGGCCTTACAAAAACTGGAAGAGATAAAGAAAGTGACAAACAAACTGCAAATGGAGTGATGGAGTATTGGAGTAATGGAGCGCACTCCACTACTCCAAGTAGTTATTTAGTATTCTTACACTCTCCAATTGGTACAGGGCCTCCGAATACCCTGTAGTGCTCCTTGAGCAGTTCGCAGACCTCTTCAGGCGTGTCCACAATACTGAAAAGGGCAAAGTCCTCCCTGCCTATCGTGCCTTCAGGAACAAGGGTATGCTTCATCCATTCTATAAGTCCCTTCCAGTAATCAGAGCCGAACAGTATTATGGGGAATGACTGTATCTTGCCTGTCTGCACAAGGGTCAATGCCTCGAACAGTTCGTCCATTGTGCCGAACCCGCCGGGAAATATGACAAAGGCCATGGCATATTTTATGAACATGAGCTTTCTCACAAAAAAGTATCTGAAGGAAATGTTTACATCCAGATATTTGTTGGGATGTTGCTCATGCGGGATCTCGATATTAAGCCCAACCGACTTTCCCTTATTGCCCATCTTAGCGCCTTTATTCGCAGCCTCCATGATCCCTGCCCCGCCGCCTGTGATAACAGAAAATCCAGCGCTGGAGAGCATCTTTCCTACTTTTATTGCCTGGTGGTAATAATACGTATCTTCGGTAAGTCTTGCACTGCCGAATATGGTAACTGCTGGACCAATCTCAAAAAGGGTCTCAAATCCATCGACCAGCTCCGACTGTATCCTGAATACCCTCCACGTCTCAGACTTCCTTAAATCCTCAATCACAGAAACCTCCAAATATGAATTTATGCATCCCAAATTGAGCGACTCTTAGCCATAAATATATGTCAGGTGCGGCGAAAAGACTTTAAACGCCGCACTTGTATTAACATTTATCTTGTATCCGTCATCTACTACATTGGATACTTGATGGATAATGCATTTATTATCTTTCATATACACTTGAAGCAACACTTTTTAAAGGCTTTGAGCCGTGCCTGACATATAAAACCGCTTAACTTAGGTGCATGCCGTTTATCTGCTTTTATCATCATCAAATTCCAGTGCAAGATGCTCGATATTCTTTGTGCTCTGGCTGATTTCAGAAGGAGATTTTATCTCCTTCTGGCTCGAAATCCCAAGCTCCTTGAACTTCCTTACAGAAGGGATAAGCCTCGATTCCATGGAACTCACCCCTTTGTTGTAAGACTCTACAGCCTTTCCGATTGCAGCTCCTATATCTGCAAAATGCTCAAGCACAATAGAAAATCTATCATACAAATCTTTCCCCAAATTATTTATCTCCTGCGCGCTTTTTGTAACCTGCTCCTGCTGCCAGCCGTAAGCAATAGCCTTAAGAAGGGCTATAAATGTCGTCGGTGTGGAAAGTATCACTTTTTTAGCACTGCCGTCTTCTATCAACTTATGATCATGCTCCAAAGCAGCGCTGAAAAACGATTCACCGGGAAGATACATCACAACAATCTCAGGTGACTGCTTGAACTGATCCCAGTATGCCTTTGATCCGAGGATGTTCATATGATTCCTTACCTGAGTTATGTAATTGCTTATAGCCTTTTTCCTCTCATCTTCAGAGGATGCGGAGACTGCATTAAGGTAAGCATCAACAGGCGCCTTTGCATCAACAACAATCTCTCTGCCATTCGGGAGGCGCACAACCATGTCTGGCCTGAGCCTTCCTGTATCTGTGGAGACCGACTCCTGCTCGTAGAAATCGCAGTACGCTGTCATCCCGGCAAGCTCTGCAACCCTCCTCAGCCCTATCTCTCCCCATGAGCCGCTCACCTTTGGCCTTCTAAGAACAGTGACGAGATTGCTCGTCTCCTTCTGCAACTGCTCCTGCATGGATGAGAGCGAGCGGATTTGCTGAGTCAGACTGCCAAAGCTTTCATGCCTGTGTTTCTCTATCTGCTGGATCTGTTCTTCGTATCTCTTGAGCATTTCCTGAAGCGGCTTTATGGTTCCGTCCAACGCCTCTCTATGCTCTCCGAGCTTTCCTTTTGTCTCTGCAAGTATCTTCCCGAGGTGCTCTGATGCAAGCTTGAGAAAATCCTCATTGCTGCTCTTTAATGCTGCTGACGCATGTGCCTTGAACGTATCTGTCAGCTCGGTCTTCATCACTTCGATGAGCGCCTTCTGCTCCTCAAGGTTCTTGTACGAATCCTCAAGCCTCTTCTGCGCCTCGTCCAGTCTGGTTGTAGTCTCTATCCTTTGCTGCCTCTCATTATCAAGCTCGCTTCTAATCTGATTAATATCCGATTCCCTTTGCTGAACCTGCTGCCTGAGTTCATTGACAACTGCCTCTGCGCTCTTTGCCCTTCCCTCGATCTCTGCAATCTTGCCCGAATAATCGGACTGGACCTGCGAAATCTTCTGAGAATAGGCTTCCTGCAAACGTGATTTGGCAACAAACCATGCGGCTATCCCGCCTATTACCAAACCTGCGACTAAAAATATTATTTCCATCATAAGATCTCCCCTATCCCTCCACAAGCACCCTGTCGCCCACAACAATAAGATTCTTCTTCGCTTTCATAAAGGATATTTTAAAATATTTTAAAATATTTTCGAGCATTTTATCTTCTTTTCATTTCCTGATAAAAATCGCTCTTCTCGCAGGCCTGCTTCCAGTCACACTCATTGCAGTATCTGTCATGCCACTGAAGGAATATGTCTGGAATAAGATTTTTTAGATCCTGCCATGTTATCTTTTGACCTGCAGTAAGATTGAGAAGCTTGAGGGCTGTTTCATCCATCTCTCTTATCTCTTCATCAGCCTTTTCGTCATATGTGCATCTGTAATCCTCAAGATAAAGACATTTTGTGCAGATATTATCAGCAGTTGAGATAATCTCTATCTCTTCATCTTCCGCCCTTTTTAGGACATCTCTCAGATTTTCAACAAACGGGGCGTCATAACCCTCGCCTGAAAAGAAGTGGAGACAGATGAGATGATGGCCTCTGAGGGTTAACATTTATCGCTTTTGCCTTATCCTTTTACCTTCAAATCCTTAAAATATGTCCTATAAAACCCTCTGTCCCTCGAAAGAAGCTGTTCCGCATGCATAAAGGCGTGTGCGCCGATAATGAAATTGCTCAACACCCGTTGTCTCAAATGAACAGGATGATTGCATTGCGGGCATGCAGAAGGTTTTCTGTTTTTTGCATATGCCCGCCAGCGCTCTCCTGCCGCGACAAGCGATTTCTCGCTGGAATTAACGAGCCTGATGCCGGTATCGGATAAAAAAGCCTTTGTCTCTTTTTCGGAGCCGAATTGAGAGGCAAGTTCGGCATAGACGATTTCGCATATTATTAATTGTCCTTTTGATGCATGCTCATCAAGCAGCCTTTTTGAACTCAAAACATGGCTTTCATCCGGGAGCAGTATGTCAAAGAGGATATTGGTATCGACCGCAGTGATCATTGTCCCCTGAGGTCGCTGATAATATCGTCGGTTTTTTGCCTCTGCCGCCCTTTCAGTTTACCAACCCATTTGTCAAAAGGGGATTTTTTTAAGGATTTTTTGATATAAAACACCCCGTCTTTTTCCTCAAAGCCTATTCCCTCTCCGGCCTGAACACCTAACTTCTCCCTCACCTTTTTAGGTATTGTTATCTGGCCTTTAGAAGTTAATTTTGCCGTCAGCATACAGCCCTCCAGTAAGGATATCATTCCTTACTTTTATTGTAAGGAATGATATCGCTTCTGTCAATAGCATTCATCTCGCTCATGTTCCGGCTGTCGCCGAGGATTATCCATTCCTTTAGCATCAGATCGTCCCTTTATATTTTAAGAAGCTGCTCTTATATTTGTAGTCCATTGAAGTATCAATACCCGCCAGCTTATTCTTAATCAAATGAGCATTGATAAAGGTTTTGTTTTTCAAATAAAGATAGCACAACAAATTACCCTCACTGTCATACTTTGTGGCGTCAAATTTCAGAAACACCTTTTGCCCTTTCAGCTTTTCCTTTAAGAACTGAAGCGCCTTGCCGTTTATCGCCTTATTCTCTTTTACGCCTATAAGCCTGACCTTCAAATCATTGTCCAGAATAACCATTTCAGGGCTTATGATTTCTTTGACAGAATAGTAGGTCTCTCTCTGATTATCTGAATCATCTATCCTTGAGCCGAATTTTAATTTTTTAGGGTCAATCTTTTTATCGAATTTAACAGGGTCTTTGAAGATATAAGGAAGTTTTTGGATTTCTTTACTTAAAATCTATGCACTTTTTGTCTTGCTTTATTACGCTAATATCTCTCTTTATTTTTTCTTTGATTGCAGGCAGGAAATCCTTATTAATCTCGTATCAGATAGAATTCCTGTTCAGATTCTTTGCGGCAAGGCAGGTTGTCCCGCTCCCCAAAGGGTCGAGAACAGTATCGCCTACAAAAGAGAACATCTTTATTAATCTCTTAGGCAATTCTTCCGGAAACATTGCAAGATGCTTGTCCTGTCTTTCGCCCGGAAAATTCCAGTGGCCGTAAAAATACTCGTTCCATTCCTCAGCAGTCAGCTTTGATTTTTCTTTTATATCCCTGCTTACCTTCGGCGGGTCGCCGAGCTTTTTAAAAATCAGGATGAACTCATAGTCGAGCTTGATTATTCCATTTCGTGGATAAGGAAAAGACCCCATGATTGTTGCGCCGCCTGTTGTATTGCATGTCGTAACCTTCTGCCAGATAATAGCGCCCATATAATCAAAGCCAATTGTCTCGCAGAATCTAATTATCTTTTCCCTGATAGAAATGATCTTGTAACGGCCGTAATAAACAGACCGTGCAAACTGGTCGCCGATGTTAATGCATAAACGACAACCCTTATACAGAACTCTATAACATTCCTTCCAGACAAGATTTAAATTATTGATATAATCTTCATAACTGTCGTTAAATCCTATCTGATTGCCGTTGCCGTAATCCTTCAACTGCCAATATGGAGGTGAAGTAACGACGAGATGAACGCTCTCATCCTTAAGCTCGCTCATATTGCGGCTATCGCCGAGGATTATGGTAGGAGTAAGTTGTCTGTTTCTTATGCCTTTTAAATCTTTGTCTAACCGGTCGATCATAAGGAATATTCCTTAAGTTTTAGGTAATCTGGCATCATAAGATGAGTCATTCAAAGTCTGCATATATTTCTCCGAATCGTATCTCTGCCTTGACAAAATGCTTGTAACGGGATTTCAAAGAGCTTTTCGCATCTTCGAGTTCCTCTGAAATCATGCCATTTTTAATAGACATGTATGCTTCAATGAATGCAGCCAGGTGGTCTGCAGCTTCAATTAATTCTCCATCTCTGGGATTAAATTCATTACTGTTGTAGTTCTTGTTGATCTCATCAAAGGAGACGACCTCCATCCCTCTATCCCGGGTGATCACACTTGCGAACTCATTCTCAGTGTATATTCTCATCTCCTCATGCCATTCTATAGGAAGGAGGGCATATATCTCCCGCTCCATCTGCTCCTTCTCATATTCCTTGATGAGGTCGCTCAACCCTTCCACCGATCTCTTTACAGGAGAGATAATATCCCGTGTAAGAACCTTAGTAGCCCGTGAGGGACACATCCCATTTTATTCCTTCATCAACTTTTTTCCATCCCCTCAAAATGCACAATATTATTCGGCTCGTTTTCGATCCACACACTGCTGCCCCATGCAATGTCCTCAACGAACTTCCTGAATACAGCACGAGAAGGGAAGGCAGAAACATAGGTTATTTTAATTCCTAATTTTCTTGGCCCCTTTGTAAACTTATGCAGTTGATCGAGACGGATTGAATTAACTGGGCCGCTGCTTGTTACTGCTTCAATAATAACAAGATGGGATTCCAGTTCTGAAAAAAAGAATGACATCTGGCAAAGATGCAGTCGTATCTATCGGGAGGTTCAACCGTCTCATCAGTGTTCGGTTTTGATAGCCTTTCCTTGGAGATGTATCACCAAGATAAACAACCTGATGTTCGTTTAAGAAGGCATGGCCAAATATTTCAACAATGGACTTCTCAAGTAGATTATGTTCACCAGGGCCTAAAGGAAATTCTGTTCATTATTGATTTTAACTGAAATTTCTTTATTCTGGGATGCTTTCTTAACTTTCCGTTTTGTTAGTTGCCTCTGAAGCTGGCTGATTAATTTATTTTGCTCTTCAATGTCTCTTTCTAAAAACAAACGTGCAAAGTCAGGATGAAGGCGGTAATATGTATTTGGGTCATTGGTGGTGAGCTGGTGCCTGACCACAATGCCATAATTCATAAGAGGAGCAAGGGAGGTTTTCCTATATGCCTCTCTGGTATTCTCGGCAACTTTTCTGCCTATTACATTTCTTGCATAGTTTAAAATGTCATGGATTCTTGCGCCTTCGCTGAGGGTTTTATGACCTGGCAGCAACCCTTTCCTTTCGGTTTCATCGAGCATTGCTTGCACACATATAGCTGTTTGGTCGGAAATATATTTCTCTGCAAAATTTAACTTGTGTAAAACTTCCTTAATTTTTTCAAGAGGCATTATGTCTCCTGTTTTTGCCTTTGTATTTATAAGTAAGGCGCTCCTTTTATAAAGTCATGCTCCTTTGCTGTTAAACCGTAAGCCGTTGCTGTCAATCGGTTCAATTCATTGAGGAGTCTATTTCTTTTTCCTTCATCAGTGGTTTTTTGCATCTCTTTTGCGATTTCAGCTACGCTTTGCTCGTATTTTCCTGTCGGTATCGGCAGGAGGTTTAATTCGGTTGCAGATACTTGAGTGTTGCCATTCATAGCACGAAAAGAAGAAATCTGCAATCTCGGAATTAAGAACGCCTAAAATAAAATACAGGTCAGCGGTGGAATGAGTCGCAACAGGCTGAATAATATTTAAATGATTCTCTACAAAATAGCCATCTTTATTCTTCTTGCAGAATTCTTCAGGAATGCTGGCAACAATCCTATAAGGCTGCTCATCGGCAGTTATCCTTTGCACCAATATACAGGGGTCTTTTACAATAAGTCCTTTTGTTTTCTCATTAACACGTAAGAAAGAGGGACGATCTTCACCCATCCTGTTAAAGGAGAAGCCGAATTTGCTTACATCAGTAGCCCATATAAGGGGAAGGCTGTCTTTCTTTGCATCCTTTGCCAGCAAAGGCTTCACCTTGTTCCAGACAATCTGGCCTGTTTTTGCCTTACAGTTAACTTCGTGTCCTGACAGCAAGGGATACCTTTTGATTATGCGATTAATAATATCATACGTCTCCTGAGAGTCCGAAACGAACCAAACAGTTGTGCCGTTAAGCCGCTGGATTACCTTTTCTCTTTCGACATTAAAGGATATGTTGTCCTCAAGCTCTTTTGTTGTTTGAGCGTAAGAGATATTAACAGTCCTGCGATGATGCTTATTACGCTCAAGGCACAGCACCATTGTGCCGTGGAGGACATCATCAAATACTTTCTTTCTGTCGGATATATACACAATTTCTCTTACCGATGTTTTTTGCTCTATGAAACTTCTAAGGTTTTTGAAATATAAGCCTGAGAGCATCGACCTCGGAATTATAAAACCTAATCTCCCCCCCCTCTCTCTCTCAACATCTCAATCCCTGCATGAAGGAAAAGCGCATATGCATTAGGATGTCCATAAACAGAATCCGAGAACACCTCCTTTAAATCATCATGCAAGTCTTTTACCTTGAAGTAAGGCGGATTCCCCACAACAAAATCAAACCTGTTTGTTAAGGTGATAGTCTTCTGTTCTGTATAGAGCATTCCTTTCAGTTCCGAGGCGGTTATTTTCAAAGTGTCGACACAATAAACAGGCAGGGGCTTTATAGCCCTAATGCCGTATTTTGCGGCGGATTCAAGCACAGCCGGAGCAAGCAGCATTGAAAGGTTTAGACGTGCGAAGAAACATGCCGCAGGGTCTATATCTATCCCGCAGACAGCAGAAATGACCATTGCATACCATTTGTGAATGGGAATACCGGCTTTTTTCAAAGAGTGCAGGTAAATACGGACTGATTCTGCCAGGAAAGCGCCTGACCCGCAAGCTGGATCTATCAGTTTTTTATCTAAAATATCTTTTGAGTGAGAGTAGCCGGCAGATTTAAGAATGTGCTTGACTATGTTTATTGGTGTAGCATATTGGCCTAACTGTTTTCGCAGTTCAAGAGAAGTTAAATGCAGGTAGTCAAGTATTTCAAGGCTTTCTTTGTGGTACTCATCAAATATTGTCTTTTCGCTTATATGCCATGAGGGGAAACTGTTCGAATCGCTTTCATTGCCGTAAAGAAGAATTTTGCATATTGCATCTATCTGAAAATCTGAAAATTCCAAGCCCTAATTTATAATTTTCCTGCTGGAAATAGGATACAACGGCACTGGCAAACTTTTCCTCTAAACTTCTATCAATTGAAGATAAAAACATTACAGTCATTACCCCGCCTTTTTAAACTCCTTCTCTATTCTCTCAACCAAAAACATCTTCACAAATTCAAATGCACTCTCAATGCTTCATTTATAGCCTCTTGCGTATTGTGATCATTAATAAATCCAATTAAATCTTTCAGCCTTTGTTTTGATATCGTTCTTATTTGGTGAGCAAGAACAATTGAGTTATGAGATAGTCCTCCGGTTCCTTCTTTTAACATAACTTCATTGGGATAAGCTTTTCTGTCTTTTTTTAGGGAGGTTATAGGCAAAACTGTTACGACAGGCATAACATTATTAAAATCTTCATCGCTAATAATAAGGACAGGTCTTTTGCCCTTTTGTTCCGAACCGACAACAGGACTAAGGTCTGCTGTAAATATTCTCTACTTATAATTCATTTTTCTGATACTTCAAAATCTGCGTATTCAAAATCTTTCTCTATTTCTTTAATGTCTGCAAGAAAAAGAGGGTCCCGAGCGGCTGCTCTGATAGCAGTCCTAATTTGTTCCTTCTTTATCTTTTCAATTTCATCTTTTACTGCTGTCTCAACAAAAACATTCACGGATTTAAAGAAACCCTTTCCGACAATTTCCTTAGCCTCTGCCATTATTTGTTCATCAAGAACAAAAGTCGCCTTTTCCCCCCATTAACTCATCCTCCTTAACCTTGATTTTCAAATCATACCACAAGGAGGCTAAAATAGCCAGCAATTTTTATGGCGATAATTGCCACCATTTTCTACCTGATTATAGCTGCTCCCTCCAGATCCCTCACATCCCCTACCTTCACGATGCTGCCGTCTTTTTTGAGATAAACGACTTCCTTTATCATGGCATTCTGTATCATGCGCCGGCATAACAAACATGGTTTGCCGTCTGCAAAGGTTTCATCCTCTTCAAATCCTGCTATGTAAATAGTTGCCTCTTTCATCCTCTCAGGGGAGCCATTGATTACTGCATTCTGCTCTGCATGGACTGCTTCGCACAGCTCATATCGTTCTCCGGCAGGAACATTAAGCTCCTTTCTCCTGCAGCTTCCCCTGTCAACGCAGTTCACAGAGCCTCTTGGTGCGCCGTTATATCCAGTGCTTACGATGACATTGTCCTTCACAATTACAGCGCCATACCTTCTCCTCAGGCAAGTGGAGCGAGAGGAGACGACCTTTGCGATCTCTAAAAAGTATTCATCCCAAGAGGGGCGGGTAAATTTATGACCACCGTTATTTTTACTCATATTTTTCTCCTACAGATAAAATATTTTGGAAGCAGGGTGCGGCTGGATCGAAGCAAGATTGCCGGGTTCTCGGTAGGGGGCAGGTAACACCCTGCCCCCATCCTTTGCAGACAGAAAACGCTTTTATTCTATTACTCATGACCACTGGCGCAAAAGGACTATTCAATTTTGCGAAAGCCAGTCGCACCATGCTTCAAGCTGCCTCTACCCACACTTAGTAAATCCGCAGTTATGGCAGACTGCGCAGCCGCCCTCATGCTCCACAGTGCCGCCGCACTCAGGGCATGCACCTATGAGCATAACCTCATTGTATTTGGACTTGCCGTTTCCATTGTCGCCTTTTGCAGCATGTGCGTATTTCTCTATTGCCTTTGCAATTGCATCAGAGCATGAGAGTATCTTCCCGTCTTCTGTCCATGAGGGCTGGTGGCACGATATTCCCTTCAACTGTTTAACTATCTCTTCAGGCTCGATATTAGACCTGAGAGAAAGGGATATGAGCCTTCCGATTGCCTCTGACTGGCTCGATGCACAGCCGCCAGCCTTGCCGATATTCGTGAATACCTCAAATGGCCTGCCGTTTTCATCCTCATTGATCGTCACATAGAGATGACCACAGCCTGTCTTTAGAAGCCTTGTTGCACCCTTGATGACAGACGGCCTCTTTTTGGGCACAACCTTTCCGCCTGTTTCCTGCTTTGCCTTTTTATCTGCCTTCTTTGTGCTAAGAACCTGCTCCTCTCTCGATCCGTCCCTGTAAACGGTCACGCCCTTGCAGCCTGTTTTGTATGCAAGCATGTAGACATCCTCAACATCCTTTGTCGTTGCCGCATGAGGGAAGTTCACGGTCTTTGAAACGGCATTGTCCACATATTTCTGGAATGCAGACTGCATCTTTATATGGTCTGTGGGTGTGATGTCATGAGCTGTTACAAATACTTCCCTCATTTCTTCCGGGAATTCTACAAAATGCGCTACAGAGCCAGAATCTGCAATCTTTTCCATGAGTTCCCTGCTCCACACCCCCCTTGCCTTTGCCTCTTGTTCGAAGTATGGATTGACCTCTATGAGCTTTGTGCCCTCCATTACATTCCTGACAAAGGATACTGCAAAGAGCGGCTCTATTCCGGATGAGCACCCGGCAATAATGGAGAGGCTTCCTGTTGGCGCTATGGTTGTTACTGTTGCATTTCTTACAGCCATCTCGCCGTTGTATATGCTGTGTTCGTAATTCGGGAATACTCCCCTTTCCTCTGCAAGTGCGCTCGATGCTATCCTTCCCTCTGTCTGGATGTATCCCATCACCTTTTCTGCAAGCTTTATTGCACTTTCTGAGTTGTACGGAATCTTAAGCTGGATGAGCATGTCAGCCCATCCCATAACACCGAGGCCTATCTTCCTGTTGGCCTTTGTCATCTCGTCTATCACCTTCAATGGATATTTATTGACATCTATGACATTATCCAGGAAGTGCACTGCCTTCCATGTGGTCTCTTTGAGCTTTGCCCAATCAACTTCATAACTCTTGACCCCTGACTCCTGACTTTTGACTTCTCTTACCATCTTTGCAAGGTTTATTGAGCCGAGGTTGCATGATTCATAAGGCATTAGGGGCTGCTCGCCGCATGGGTTTGTGGACTCTATCTCGCCGAGCATGGGCGTTGGGTTTGATGCATTTATCCTGTCAAGGAATACTATTCCGGGCTCTCCGTTCTTCCATGCCTGTTTCACGATCTTATCAAAGACCTCCCGTGCCTTTAGCCTGCTCACAACCTTTTTTGTCCTCGGATTAATGAGGTCATATTCTCCGTCATCTTCGACTGCCTTCATGAATGCCTCTGTAAGTCCTACGGAGATATTAAAGTTATTGAGCCTGTGGTTGCTGTCCTTGCAGGTGATGAATTCGAGGATATCAGGATGGTCAACCCTGAGCATGCCCATATTGGCGCCCCTCCTCGTGCCGCCCTGCTTGACAGCCTCTGTTGCCGCATCAAAGACTGTCATGAATGATACTGGCCCGGAGGATATGCCCTTTGTGGAGCCGACAACATCGCCCTTTGGCCTTAACCTCGAAAAGCTGAAGCCTGTTCCGCCGCCTGATTTATGGATAATTGCAGCATACTTAACTGCATCGAATATTGATTCCATGGAGTCGTCCACAGGCAGGACAAAGCATGCAGAGAGCTGGCCGAGCCTCCTTCCTGCATTCATAAGCGTGGGGCTGTTGGGAAGGAATGATAGGGATGACATCAATTCATAAAATTCTTCCTCAACACGCTTTACCTCCACCTCTGCCTTGCCATAAAGGCCATCCGCAGACGCGACATGCCTTGCAACCCTGCGGAAGAGATCTGCAGGGGTCTCTATGACCTTTCCTTCCTCGTTTTTTTTGAGATACCTCTTTTCAAGGACTGTTAAGGCATTTTGCGACAGATTAAGAGCGACTGCTGTTTCCTTCATAGGACTCCCCTTTTATGATTTATGGTTTGTTGGTTTAATGATCTTAATGATTTAAAAACCATTTGCAATCCACATATTTAGTATTGCATCAGAAATTAAACCACAATATATTGTGCTTGTCAAGCAAAAAATGAATTTTTAACAATTCCATGATTTATAAAAACTTTTTCTGTGAAGTATGTGTGAACAGCTTGTTCACAAAAATAATCTGATATAATACCTTTATGAAAGGGTTAAATTTATTAGTTCTACTTATTATTTTTCTGCCGTGCCTTTTACTAAAGCCTGCCAACGCATCGGAACCCATCGAGATCGGCCTCACACTTGGTCTTACGGGTAAATATTCAGAAATGTCCAATATACAGATGAAGGGCTTCAAGCTCTGGGAGGATCATGTAAACAGCAAAGGCGGCATCCTGGGGAGAAAGGTTCGCCTCGTTATATATGATGACAAAGGCGATCCCCGGATTGCAAAGGCGCTTTATGAGCATCTTATCCTGAGGGATAAGGTTGACCTTGTCTTTGGACCCTATTCGAGCGAGATAACAGAGGCAGTACTGCCGGTAACGGAACAATACGGCTATCCTGTTCTTGTAGCAGGTGCATCTTCAGACAGACTATGGCAGAAGGGCTATGAATATGTCTTTGGCGTCTATGCCCCTGCAAGCAAATATGCTGCAGGTTTTCTTGAAATGTTGGCTATGAATGGTTATAGAGACATTGCCATTGTGCATGCGGATGACTCCTTTTCAAAGGATGTTGCCAGCGGCGCAAAAAAATGGGCATTGAGGTTTGGACTTAATGTCCTTTTATTTGAGGGTTTTAAAAAAGGGACAAAAAATCTTGACGATATGGCACAAAGGGTAAAGGCGTCAAGGGCGCAGGTCTTGATTGTGTGCGGTCATTTTGATGAGGCTGTGAATATGCGGCTTTCCCTCAAAAACATCAAATGGCAGCCAAAGGCATACTACGCCTCTGTTGGCCCTGTCATTCGCAAATTCCTTGATGTGCTTAAGGCTGATGCAAATTATGTCTTTTCTTCATCCCAGTGGGAACACCATGGCAGTTCAACCCCTCCCGGCTGTCATGAGTTTTATAGCTCATACACAAAGGCATATAAAGAAGACCCCTCATACCATGCTGCAGTTGCCTATGCTGCAGGACAGATACTGGAGACTGCACTGAAAAGGTCAGGGAACCTTGACAGGAATAGACTAAGGGATATTCTATCTGCAATGGATACAATGACCATTATAGGCAGGTACGGCGTTGACAGGACAGGAATGCAGATAAAACACTTTAATTTTATCATCCAGTGGCAGAAGGGCAAAAAGGAGATTGTCTGGCCTGAAGACCTGAGAACAGCAAAACCCGTATTCAAATGAAAGTCCTCAGAAACATAACCCGCAGCCTTGCATTCAGAATCATAATGCCTGTAATTGCATTGGTCATACTGGCAGGCATTGGACTTTACATATTTGTCCTCAGTTCTGTCTCGGATTTTACAGACAGACATATCAAGGATGCCCTTATGGGAATGTCCCGCGAGATCTATAATATCTGTGCTAGAAATCTGAACGAGCTTTTAAAAACAGGCGCAGCAAGCGATGAGAAGGCTGCAAGGATTAAAAGGGGTCTAACCATCGGCATGATAGAGGACTTCATGCAGCAGAATAATCTTAAAGGCATTATTGCAGAAAAAGACAATGAAGTGCTCCTTGCCTATGGCCTTTCACCGGGACTTTTAAAAATTGTTGGAAAAAATGCAGAGCATAACACAGTCTCGTCTTTAGAATACGATGATAAAAAGCACTATGCATACCGGATGCAGTTTGAGCCATGGGACTGGCAGATAGTATTTATAAAGGACGCTGCCGAATACTCCTCCCTGATAAACAATGTAAGGCTTGCATACATGGCCACCGGAGCCATACTTTCAATTACGGCCTTGTTGATTCTTTTCTATCTGAACAGGTCAATAAAATACCCCATAAATAAAATCATCGCCTCCCTTAAAGCGGGTGAACAGCCTGAATATGAGGGCATATACGAGTTTGAATTTCTAAGCAAAAGCATAAGCGAAATGACGGCCGAAAGACAGAGGCTGATGAAGCAGATAATAGAGGAGCAGAAACTGAAGGGCATAAGGGTGCTCGCCACAGGCGTTGCCCACAATTTCAATAATATGCTTGTGGGGGTCCTGGGATATGCATCCCTTATCAGCATGAAGCTTGAAGATGCCAAAAGGGGAAAACAGACATTACAAGGAGAAGACATAGACGAACTATTGAAATACACAGAAACCATCGAGTCATCTGCCCAGAAGGCAAGCGGGCTTGCGAGGGATCTGGCAGGCCTGTCAAGAAAAAGGATGCTGGAAAAAGAGTCTGTCATGCCTATCGACATCAATAAATTAATAACAGAACTCCAGAGACTCCTTTCTGGTACGTTCCCAAAGAACATAGAGATTACAGCGAAAATGAATGACGGCCTGCCTGCAATTAAAGGCGACATCATGCAGCTTGAGCAGGCACTTTTAAACATAGCCATAAACAGCAAGGATGCCATGCCCGATGGTGGAAAACTGACTATGAAAACATTTGTCACCGATATTGTTAACGGGAATTCTAAATACCATTATCTCAAAGCCGGAAAATACGTTGCAATACAGATATCAGATACAGGGACAGGCATGGATGAGGCTACTCTAAGCCATATCTTCGAGCCGTTCTTCACGACAAAGCCTGTTGACAAAGGCACAGGATTGGGGCTTGCAACGGTATATTCAATTATAAAGGCCCACCATGGATATGTTATAGCAGAAAGCATTCCCGATAAGGGCTCTACATTTACAATCTATCTGCCGATAGAGGAGAAAAATCCCAAACTCTAAATCCTAAACTCTAAACAATATTAAATCAAAAAAGCTTTAAACATTTGGATTTTTGATTTCGAATTTGTTTAGAATTTAGAAATTCGTATTTAGGATTTTAAACAGTGAGATTTTACATTAAACATATCGATAATAAATCCAGAACAGGAGCAATAGAGACTGCAAGAGGTGTAGTTAATACCCCTGCATTCATGCCTGTTGGCACACAGGGGACTGTCAAGGCCATGTTCCCGGAGGAATTAAAAGAGATAGGCGCTGAAATCATACTGAGCAATACATACCATCTGTATCTGAGACCCGGGCATGAGATAATCCACCAACTGGGCGGGCTCCATAAATTCATTAACTGGAGCGGCCCCATACTCACTGACAGCGGCGGTTTTCAGGTTTACAGCCTCTCTTCATTGAGGAGGATCAGGGAGGACGGCGTAGAATTCAGGTCGCACATTGACGGCTCGCTTCACTTTATAGGGCCTGAAAAGGCAATGGAGATACAGGCAATGCTTGGCTCGGACATTGCAATGGCATTCGATGAATGCACGCCATATCCCGCAGAATACGAGTATGCAGTCAAGTCCCTTGAGCTAACGACAAAATGGGCAGGGAGGTGTAAGGAATATTGCGAATCGGTGAAACGGAGAATCGCTGAAACGGAGATAAAGAGATACGAAGATTCGGGAAATTCACCCATTCACCCATTCACCCATTCACCCATTCAGTCTCTCTTCGGCATCATTCAGGGAGGCATGTACAAGGATTTACGAAAGAGAAGCCTCGAAGAGCTTATGGAGATAGGGTTTGATGGATATGCAGCAGGAGGATTGAGCGTTGGAGAGCCAAAAGAAGAGATGTATGAGATCATTGAATTCATCGCACCTTTGATGCCTGAAGACAGGCCGAGATACTTGATGGGAGTTGGCGATCTCGTGGATGTGCTGGTTGCAGTCGAAAACGGATTTGACATGTTTGACTGCGTAATGCCCACAAGAAATGCGAGAAACGGCACTCTATTTACAAGCAGAGGAAGAATAAGCATTAAAAGGACAGAATTCAAGGCAGACCCCGATCCTTTGGACCCTGACTGCAATTGTTACACATGCAGAAACTATTCGAAGGCGTATTTGAGACATCTCTTTCTCTCAAAAGAGATACTGTCCATGAGACTCAATACAATCCATAACCTATACTTTTATCTCGACTTTTTCAGAAAAATGAGGGAAGCTATAGATAACAGGACATTTAAGCAATTCAAGAAATATTGGGAGGAGGTTTGGACAGGACATCCGAGATAAGAAAGGTATTATTAATCACCCTTGCATTGAACCTCCTTGTTTCTGCGGCAAAGGTCTTTTACGGCTATATTACACATTCCATATCCATATTCTCCGACGGGTTCCATTCCCTGTTTGACGGTGTATCCAATATTGTTGGACTTGCAGGTATATACATAGCTTCGCATCCACCCGATGAAAAACACCCCTACGGACACAGGAGGTACGAAACAGTCTTCACCATCTTTGTGGGGCTTCTGATGCTCCTGACATGCTTCGAGGTCTTTAAAAAAGTCTATGAATCATTAATTGGCAAGCATTTAACAGTAGTTGCCGCGGAAAGCTTTTTAGTGATGTTAATTACTATGGCGATTAACATCTTCGTCTCCACCTACGAAAAACGAAAGGGAGAGAAGCTGAACAGCGAATTCCTTATTGCTGATTCAAGGCACACAAAGAGTGATATATATGTGTCCATAGGCGTTATAGTCAGTCTCGTCTTTATAAAATTAGGATTTCCAATAGCAGATCCCATCACAGGCGTAATTGTAGGTATATTCATTGCAAAGGCAGGTATAGATATAATCAGGGAATCCACAGAAACCCTTGTAGACAGGACTCAGATGAACATATCCATCATTAAAGAGATTGCATGCACAGTCGATGGGGTCATGGAATGTCACGAGATCAGGACAAGAGGAACAAAAAGCCATATATTCGTTGACCTGCATGTGCTTGTTGATCCATCCCTATCAGTAGAAAATGCCCATAGAATTGCGGAAACAGTAGAAAAGGAGATAAAGAGCAAGATTTCAGAGGTTGTTGATGTGGTGGTTCACATAGAGCCGTCGGAGTAAGCGGTTTTTGTGTTATACTATTTGACAGCCGGTGTGGTGGAACTGGCAGACGCGACGGACTCAAAATCCGTTGGGGGCAACCCCGTGGGAGTTCGACCCTCCCCACCGGCACCATCCCTTATATGAACCATCTCGAAGACACAATAGTTGCGATATCAACCCCCATAGGCGAAGGCGGCATAGGCATTGTGCGCCTGAGCGGCAAGGATGCAATTCCTATCGCCGACAAAGTATTTTTTTCTCCAAAAGACAGGAAACTCAGGGATGCAAAATCCCACACTGTTGTTTATGGATTTGTAATTGATCCTGCCAAAAACGAGAAGATAGACGAAGTCATTGCCACAGTTATGAAAGCTCCAAAGACATATACAAGGGAGGATGTCGTGGAAATCAACTGCCACGGCGGTATGCTTCCATTGCGCGTAACCCTTCAGCTCCTCTTAAGAGAAGGCGCGAGGCTTGCAGAGCCGGGCGAGTTTACAAAGAGGGCTTTTTTAAACGGCAGGATAGACCTCTCACAGGCAGAGGCTGTTATAGATGTTATCAGGGCAAAGACAGAACAGGCAGAAAGGCTTGCGCTCCGGCAGCTTGAGGGAAGGCTTTCCGCAAAGATAACTGATATGAGGGATAAAGTCACGGAACTCTGCATGCACATAGAGGCGTATATAGATTTTCCAGAGGACGAGATCGAGGTCATCGAAAAAGGAGACCTGCTGGACTCGATGCAGTCCATAGGACGTGAACTGCTAAGCATCTCAAAGAGATATGATGAAGGGAGATTTTTCAGGGAAGGGGTTTCCACTGCCATTGTCGGCAAGCCTAATGTGGGGAAGTCTTCCCTTCTAAATAGCCTTCTGCAAAAAGACAGGGCAATAGTTACGGAAATGCCTGGAACAACACGGGATGTAATAGAGGATTACCTGAACATCAACGGTCTGCCGTTAAGGATAATGGATACTGCAGGAATAAGGGAGACCCATGACCTTGCAGAGATTGAGGGCGTAAGGAGGAGCCTTAAGGCTATCGAGGGTGCGGATATTGTGCTGGCAGTGCTCGATGCCAGCAGGCCATTTGACGAAGCGGATAAAGAGGTAATCGATAAGGTGAAGGATAAAAGGGCAGTGATTGTAATTAATAAATCCGATATAGAGAGTCCAGCCCTACTGAAAATTAGGGACACATCCCATATCTGCATTCACCTTTCGACATATGCTTTCAGAAATATGGGATGTGTCCCTAATTTTCCAATAGTAAAAGTTTCTGCTTTAAAAGGTGACGGTATCGATGATTTAAAGGATGCCATTTATTCCCTCTGCATAACAGCAGGCAAGGCTTCGGATGCTGAAGATATAATCATAACAAACCTCAGACACAAGCAATCCATAGACAGGGCATTGAAATCCCTAAAGGATGCAGAAGATGCATTAAAAAGAAACGAGCCACTTGAGGTTGTAGCACTTTTTCTAAGGGAATCCCTCGACAGCCTCGGGGAGATCATAGGTGCGGTTACTACAGAAGATATCTTAAATAAGATATTCAGCGAGTTTTGCATAGGAAAGTAAGGGCTTGTTTGCCAAGCCCTTACTTAATTATTTTATTTGTGTGCAGGTGCTGCTGGTGCCGGCGTTGGCGCGAATGTTATCTTTGCCAGTGCATCCTTGTTTATGTCAATCTTATGCTTCTTCTTTAGATTCTCGATGAATTTATCAAAGCTTTCCCTTTGCTTTTCAGCAGCCATTCTCTGGCCGATAAGCCCTTTTACTTTGTCAAATTCTAGCATAGAACCCTTTGCGTCTGTCACCTTGATTATATGTATGCCGTCTTTAAGTCTTATGGGCATGCTTACCTCGCCTTTTTTCAATCTGAAGGCAACATCTTCCAGCTCCGGCTTCATCTCGCCCCTTTTGAAATTCCCGATGTCTCCTCCTGCCTTTGCAGACGCCTTGTCAAGAGACACCTCGGAAGCAACCTTTGCGAAGTCCTCTCCCTTTTTGAGCCTCTCATAAACCTTTTTAGCATCATCGTCTGCTTTTACCACTATATGGCTCAACCTAACCTGTGTGTTCACCATAAAGTCTTCCTTGTGTTTGTCATAGTAATCCTTTATATCCTTGTCCGTAACCTTTGCTGCTGATTCTATCTCCTTTTCGAGTATCTGGTTAATGAGGGTTATCTTTTTGAACTCCTCCACCTTTTTCTGGAAATCCTTGCTTTTGTCCAATCCCTTGTTCTTTGCCTCTATATAAAGCAGCTCCTTCTTAACCAGTTCGTCCACAAATCTTGCAGTGCCTTCAGGCCCCTGGAAGAATTCCTTAGCCATTTCAGGAAGAGTATTCATCTCCGCCTGCACATCCTCCTGAGTATACACATTGCCGTCTATTTTCAGCACATAGCCGCCTTTCTGTCCGCTTTCCTTTGCACATGAAGCAACAAAAACGAGGGCAACAATAAGGGTAATGGGCACCAATAAAAATCTCTTCATTCCGATTCTCCTTTTTAAATTTAAAGATTTTATCACTGTAACATATTTGAAGAACAAAAGCAAAAAGCTATATCCTAATGTTATGAAAAAGGTAATAGTGGGAATGAGCGGAGGCGTTGATTCCTCGGTCACCGCCTATCTTTTAAAGGAACAGGGATACAGCGTCGAAGGAATAAGCTTTATCCTGTACGAGGCCCGGCTGAAAAATACCTTTACCGGGTGCTGCTCCATCGAGGCCATCAATGATGCAAGACGGACCGCTGAACATATGGGAGTAACACATGCGGCAGTGGATCTGCGGAATGAGTTTATCCAGAAGGTCATAGAACCGTTTATCGAAGCGTATTCGCAGGGGATCACTCCCAATCCATGCATCCTCTGCAACAAATACATAAAGTTCCCATATCTCTTGAAAATAGCTGATGAGAAGGGTGCTGATTTTATAGCAACAGGACATTATGCGAGGGTAGAATCGGGTCAAGGGTCAAGGGTCAAAGGTCAAGGGTGTTTATTAAAAAAAGGACTTGATGCTAAAAAAGACCAGTCTTATGTACTTTATGTTTTGAGGCAGGAAGAACTTAGTCGCCTTAAACTGCCCCTTGGAGAAAAGAGAAAGGATGAGGTGCGGGAGATAGCGAGGATGCTTAATCTCCCTGCTGCAAAGAGGCCTGAAAGTCAGGAGATATGCTTCATAGAGGACAGGAATTATTTCAAGTTTTTAGAACATCTGACAGAGTCTAAAGAGGGCCCGATCATTGATGTGGAGACAGGCAATATCCTCGGCAGCCACAAGGGATTACATCTGTACACCATTGGGCAGAGGAAAAGGCTCGGTATTGCAACAGGCAAGCCATTGTTTGTGACGAGAATAGACCCTTCAAAAAATGCTATATACGTGGGGCCGCGTGAAGCAGCAATGATGAAGGAGTTTGTAGTGGAAGATGTTAATTGGCTTAGCACGCAAGAGGGACTGGAGCATTTTAGGGCTACTGTTAAAGTGCGCTCCATGATGAAGGATGAGCCTGCAACTATTTCAATTCTTGATGATAATATGGCAAAGGTTATTTATGATGAACCCCAGTGGGCGCCGGCTCCTGGTCAGAGTGCGGTTTTTTACGATGAAGACACGGTTATAGGTGGAGGGGTGATTGTTTAGGATCTTCACTGATCACTACGAAATGCCATCCCAAAAGCTCATCCCTCCGGAACTGCTTCTTGAAAGGGTCGATGAGTTCTTCAGGACGACATTGAAGCCCGATGAAACAGCACTTAGATTTGCCATTGTAAATAGGACGGCATACGGATACATTATTGAAGCAACGATCCTTAAAGGTGGAAATGGCAATATGAGAGGAGATCTTCGCCCATCTCCTCCATCTGTCGTGCATGAAAAACCTCAACGACCATTTATCGCTGTATTCGTTGTCCCTACAGGGGTGAGGGCATCCATCGGCGGCTATATTGGAGACGCGACGCCGGCCCTGAGAGAGGTCTCGCAAGAATGTGCATTGGTGATCACCCATCCCAATGTAGTGAATACTGGTTTCCTCAACTTCATGCCGAATAACTCGCTCTACATTGAAGGGTTCTGGCTTGATGAGTTCCTAAAAGGGAGAATCGGCCTGCGCATTGTCGATAGGAATCCGATAGGGGTTATACTCGATACCCCTGGAGCTGGCAGCGATGCTGAAAAGGGAATGCTCCGCACCATTGAAGCATACAATGCAGTGCGCGGGGTGGAGGTGGTGGGAGTGGTGAGGACGAAAATGCCTGTGGGAGGAAAATCATACCTCAGCGAGAGCGGAATCCTCGTGGGCGAGGTGAGCAATCCTGAAGTATTATTCGATGCAACCGATGAGCTTATTGGAGATGGTGCGCGTACCATTGCAGTTGCAACACATATTAAAATTCCTCCGGGGATCATGGACCTCTTTCATAGCGGGAAAGCCCCTGACCCTTATGGCGGGACCGAGGCTATCATCTCCCACAGCATAGGACATCTCCGGAGTATTCCTGCGGCACATGCTCCTATGTTGGCCAATGAGGAGGCACAGGAACTCTTAAAGCGGGACATAGTGGATCCCCGTGCAGCGGCAGAGTGCGTTGCGCCCCATGGATTTCTCGGATCAGTACTTGGAGGGCTCCACCGTGCTCCCCTTCCCTGTCCAATCCATGAGGCTGATGTGACGGTCTCAGATGTATGCGCTGTAATCCTTCCTGCCGGGTGTCTTGGAGGGGTTCCTGCACTAACAGCGATCCAGAGAGGCATTCCTGTTATTGCGGTAAAAGAAAATGAGACCGTGCTCAATGTAGATGCAAAGGCCATTGGAATGAAAAACATCAAAGAGGTGTCGAATTACCATGAAGCGCGGGAAGTCCTTAGGGATCTCAAGAATCGAGAGTCCTTTAACGAGATATTCCCCATACCTCGCGAGACACTATCACCAAAGTCCCTCAAAAGGCCCCTCTGGCCATTACATTGTTCTTGATATAGAGGGCAAACTGCTGACTTACACTAACTGTTTGTGTTATTTTAGGAAATAAAGATTTTGGAGGATTCAATGACAGGCAAAATCGTTTCGATAAACATCAGCGAAAAAAAGGGTATCAGAAAGAAGCCTGTTGACGAGGCAATTATAAACGAAAATTCCGGTATAGAAGGGGATGCCCACGCCTCGTCCACGTGGCACAGGCAGGTGAGTTTACTTGCACTGGAAAGCATAAAGAAGATGCAGGCGACGGGGCTCGATGTAAAGCCAGGAGATTTCGCAGAGAATATAACAACAGAGGGTATTGACCTCCTTTCACTTCCCATCGGCACAAGAGTGAATATCGGCAGCGAGGTTGTCGGTGAAGTTAGCCAGATCGGCAAGGAATGCCATGCAAGATGCGCAATATATTATCAGGCAGGGGATTGTGTTATGCCGAAGGAGGGCATTTTTATTAAGATTTTAAAAGGCGGCAGTATTAAGGTCGGCGACAATATAGAAGTCTTATGATAACCATTGCGGTTCTTACATTGAGCGACAAGGGCGCAAAGGGAGAGAGGGAAGATAAAAGCGGGCCCGCTATTGCCGATATGCTTAAAGGATTGGGTGAGGTTAAATATTACGATATACTGCCTGACGAAAGGGATTTGATAAAGCAGAGACTCTTGGAATATGTTAATGAGGTTGATCTTATCCTTACCACAGGCGGAACAGGGCTTTCTCCAAGGGATGTTACCCCAGAGGCAACCATTGATGTCATTGAAAGGGAGATTCCCGGCATAGCAGAAACGATGAGGATGGAGAGTTTAAAAAAGACAAACAGGGCAATGCTCTCAAGGGCTGTTGCAGGTGTGAAGGGGCAGACCCTAATAATAAATCTTCCGGGCAGCCCGACTGCGGTTAGAGAGAATTTAGAAGTGATTATAGATGTTATTCCGCACGCAATCGAGAAAATTAAAGGAGATACAAAAGAATGTGCAAGATAAATATGGAGTGTAGCCGATGAAAGACGTTTCTTTTACACTGGCATTTTTAGCAGGGGTATTGTCATTTCTTTCGCCTTGCGTCTTGCCCCTTGTGCCTGCTTATGTATCGTTTATAACAGGAGTGTCTCTGGATGAACTAAAACACTCTCCACGCATATCAAAAATAGTTGTCAAAACAATGCCGAATACAATCGCATTCATCCTCGGTTTTTCGACGATCTTTGTTTCTCTGGGCACTTCTTCGTCTTTGCTCGGCAATCTCCTTCTTAAATACCAGGATTATCTGAGGATCGGCGGCGGAATCCTCACAATAATATTCGGTTTCTTTATAGCAGGCTTTATAAAGTTCGATTTCCTCATGAAGGAAAAGAGGTTCCACATCAATAAAGGCCCTGCAGGTCATCTCGGAGCATTCTTTATAGGGATGAGCTTTGCAGCAGGCTGGACCCCCTGCATAGGCCCGATCCTCGGAACCATCCTGATTTATGCAAGCTCGCAGGCATCTGCAACCTATGGCTTGAAACTCCTTGCTGTATATTCCCTCGGACTTGCAATACCATTCATACTGGCAACCCTTGCCATAAATGTGTTTTTTACTTATACCAGAAAGATACACAAATTCATGAGGGCGATTATGATCATCAGCGGTCTCATTTTGATCGCCTTTGGTATCATGCTCCTGACAAATAAAATGGGACAGCTTTCAGCACTCTTCCCTGACATCGGGATCAAGTTTTAAGAGGAATAATGAAAGAGCGATACGACTTCAACGAAATAGAGCTGAAGTGGCAGAAATACTGGGCTGAAAGGAAACTCCACAAGACAG
>NZ_DAIOFX010000006.1:0-53354 GCF_036745535.1 Dissulfurispira sp. | reverse complement strand
TGAAAGCTAACAGATTATTTAGATAGATAAATAAAATACTTTTAAAAAATACATATTCTTTTATAAAATATTGTATGTTTGTAATAATAGCACATTCTCATTATGACCCAGCTGCATTGCTAGCGAATGTTAAATTCCTATCGGATAGTCTCATTCTTAAAGTATTGCTGATAGTTCTTGTAATAGTACTTCTTTATCTTCTCAGGAAGGCTATAAATGATGGCAAGAAGGTGGCTTATGGGCTTATTTATCTATGGCAGCATAAAATGCAAAGGCAAGAACTTACTGATGAAGCTATAGAAAATATAGGGTCTGCCATAGAAACAGCTAAAAATTTGTCAACCCTGAAGACATTAATATTAATCAATAAGATTAGATTGCCTTTCTACTGTTTTTGCTGATATATTGAATATCATCTCTACTTGGAGGCTGTTTTATGAGATTTTCTAAGATGTTTATCCCTACAATGCGCGAAGTTCCATCCGAAGCAGAGGCTATCAGTCATAAACTTATGCTCAGGGCCGGTTATGTCCGACAGCTTGCTGCCGGGCTTTATATATTCCTCCCCCTCGGCTGGCGTGTTTTAAATAGAATAAACAAAATTCTTAAAGAAGAAATGGAAGCAATAGGCGCTCAGGAAATATCGATGCCAATACTCCACCCTGCCGAGGTCTGGCAAAAGACAGGCCGATGGTACGAAATAAAAGATGAGATGTTTCGTTTAAAGGACAGGACAGACAGGGATATGTGTCTTGGAATGACCCATGAGGAGATAGTGACATGGCTTGCATCCAAGGAAATCCGTTCGTACAGACAACTGCCACAGATATGGTACCAGATACAGACAAAGCTAAGGGATGAGGCCAGACCTAAAAGTGGTGTCTTAAGGACAAGGGAGTTCATTATGAAGGATAGCTATAGTTTTGATACAGATGAAGACGGTCTTGAAAAAAACTATAAGTTTCACGCTGATGCCTATCATAAGATATTTAAGAGATGCGGTCTTAAATTTTATCAGGTTGAGTCAGACCCGGGAATGATGGGGGGTGCAACTGCCCATGAGTTCATGGCCTCCAGCCCTGCTGGAGAGGATGAGATTATCCTTTGTGATATGTGTGGTTACGCTGCCAATGTTGAAGTTGCACGTTCTGTTTCGCCCGCAATTAAGGATTTGGGATGGAAATATGAAGAAGTTCACACACCGCAAAAAAAGACAGTAAAAGAGGTTTCTGAGTTTTTAAGTATTGAGCCGACCTATTTTATTAAGAGTCTTTTATTTATAGCTGCTGAAGGACCTGTCCTTGTCCTTATACGTGGAGACCAGGAACTGCATGAAAAGAAACTTTTAAGGGTAATCGGACAATTCAGGACTGCCCTTAAGGAAGAGGTAACGTCTATCCTCGGAGTAGAGGCAGGCTTTATAGGTCCGATGGGTCATAAGTTACGCATATTAGCAGATTCTATCCTTAAGGAAGGAACTTATATAACAGGTGCCAATAAAGCTGACTATCATATAAAAGGAGTGAAACCGGATATTCATTTTGAGGCTGAATGGCATGATCTGCACACTGCAAAAGAAGGCGACCACTGTCATAAATGTAATGCTTTAATTAAAACAGAGAAAGTAATTGAAATAGGTAATATTTTTAAATTGGGAACAAAATATTCAGTGCCATTAAATGCTGTATTCCTTGACAGGGATGGACAGGAAAAACCTATGATAATGGGCAGTTATGGCATCGGTCTTTCAAGGATCGCTGCTGCTGCCATAGAGCAGAACCATGATAAGGATGGAATAATCTGGCCTAAAAGTATTGCGCCGTTTGATATCGAAATAATTCCTATAAATATCAATGACGATAAGACACTTGAGGTTATGGAAATCCTTTATGAGGGGCTTACCAAAAACGGTATGGATGTTCTTATTGATGATAGGGATGAAAGACCAGGCATTAAATTTAAGGATGCGGATCTTATTGGCATACCCGTTCATATTGTCCTGGGAGAAAAAAACCTAAAAGACAATCAAATGGAGATTAAAGACCGCCGTACAAAGGAGATAAGAAAGGTTTCCATAGAAAATGCTGTCAGTGAAGCCATCGCCTTTTTCCAAGAGATATGAGGATATCTGCCCTGCTCCTATTGCAGTTATAGATGTAGGAACAAATACGATCAGACTTTTAGTTGGATGTGTAAGGGAAGGAAAGATAGTTCGTATTGCCACAAATAGATTTGTCACACGACTCGGCAAAGACCTGCAAAAAACCGACAGACTTAGTCCAGACAGCATAGAAAAATCAATAACGTCCATTATAAAGCTTAAAGAAGTCTGCAAAAAATACGGCGTACAAAAAATAATCGCTTTGGGCACAAGTGCCTTAAGAGAGGCAGAAAACAGCGAAGAGTTTTTAGCGGATATTAAAAAAGGTGCAGGAATAGATATCGAGGTCATATCCGGAGAAAGAGAGGCAGAATTAACCTTAAAAGGGATTCTCCCATCACTCCATCACTCCATCGCTCCGTTTCCCCATTTCTTATTAGTTGATATTGGTGGAGGCAGTACTGAATGGATACTTTATAAAAAGGCTAATGTGCAGAACTCAAAACTAAATATGGGCAGTATCCCTATAGGTGCTGTAAAACTCTTCGAAACCTTTATAAAACATGACCCCCCTGCTCCTGAAGAACTCATTCATATGAAAAACCTTATCTCTCAACAATTTTTTATGGCATTAAACTCATCACTCATCATTTGTCACTCATCACTATCCTTAGTTGTCACTGGAGGCACTGCTACAACAATAGCGGCTATCGATATGAGCATGGATGAATATGATGGAGACAAAATACATCTCCATAAAATCTCCCTACCTACCCTTAAAACAATCTATAAAAGATTAATCACGCTGCCTCACAACGAGAGGAGTAAGATAAAGGGATTGGAACCAGAAAGGGCTGACATAATAATATCAGGAACTCTTATTTTACTGGCTCTCATGGAGGCATTAAACATTAAGGAGGTTGTTGTAAGCGACTACGGATTGTTGGAAGGAGCAATTATAAGTTATCATATGTTATAATCGTAGCTATGAAAAAGGTATTTGAAAGGCCGAAAAGCCTCAAAACAACACCATTCCGTTATTGTCCGGGCTGCGGACACAGTTTAATTCACAGATTAATAGCAGAGGTCATAGACAATCTGGGCATTAAAGAAAAAACCATCGGTATTGCCCCTGTAGGTTGTGCGGTTTTTGCCTATGATTACTTTGATATTGACATGATAGAGGTTGCCCATGGAAGACCGCCTGCTGCTGCAACCGGTATGAAACGCACACTGCAGGACAGGGTTATCTTTTCATATCAGGGAGACGGAGACCTCGCTGCAATCGGGACCGCAGAGATTATCCATGCAGCAAACAGGGGAGAAAACATCACAGTCTTTTTTGTGAATAATGCCACCTATGGAATGACAGGCGGACAGATGGCTCCAACAACCTTGCCTGAACAAAAAACCACCACGACCCAAAAGGGCAGAGATATAAAAACAGCAGGTTATCCCCTGCATGTGTCGGAAATGCTTGCAACAATCGACGGTGTCTCCTTTATTGCAAGGGCTGCGGTTGATTCGGTTAAGAATCTCATCGATACGAAAAATCTGATAGAAAAGGCCTTCAGGTATCAGATGGAATGCAAGGGATTCAGCATGGTGGAGATATTATCGCCATGCCCCACCGACTGGTGGATGTCCTCGGAGAAGGCTGTTGAATGGATGAGAAATAAAATGATAAATGTTTACAGACTCGGGGTTTTAAAAGACAAATGGAAAACAGAATAATCATTGCAGGCTCCGGAGGCCAAGGCATACTGTTTTTAGGGAAATTAATAGCTTATTCCGGAATGCTTGAAGGGAAAGAGGTTACATGGTTCCCATCGTATGGTGCAGAGATAAGGGGGGGCACTGCAAACTGTACGGTCATTATTTCCGAAGAGATGATAGGCTCTCCGGTCATAAGAAACCCCAATATCCTGATAACAATGAATGAGGCATCATACAACCGTTTCTCGGAAAGGCTTCTGCCATGTGGTGTTTTAATCTATGATTCCTCTCTAATTAATGTCAGAGACAAAAGGAGTGATATTAAAACTATCGGCGTGCCTGCAACAGAGGTCTCCGCATCTTTGAAAAACACAAAATCTGCGAATATGGTTATGATAGGCGCACTTGTGGGACTTACCCATGTCTTAAACATCGATTCTGTAATCCATGCCGTCGATGAAATAACCCCGGCCCGCAGGAAAGAATCTGCAGACGTGAACAAGGATCTGATAAAGAAAGGATACAGATTATTTGAAGATAAGAAAGGCAAAGATAACTGATATAAAACACATTCATAAATTTGTAAACGAGTTTGCCAAAAAAGAGGAAATGCTTCCAAGGGCGCTCAACGACCTCTACGAAGGAATAAGGGATTTCTTCGTTTATGAAGATCAGGGGATAATCAAGGGCGTCTGTGCCCTGCACATTTTATGGGAGGACCTTGCAGAGATCAGATCCATGGCTGTAAAAGAGGAATACCGGAGAGCCGGCATAGGCAAGAACCTCGTCAAGAGATGCTTAAAGGATGCAAAGGAACTGGGAATTAAAAGGGTCTTTGCCCTTACATACCAGCCTGATTTTTTCAAAAACATCGGCTTTTCAGAAATCGATAAGGCTAAACTTCCTCGTAAGATATGGGGCGACTGCCTGAAATGCCCGAAATTCCCTGAATGCGACGAGCGTGCTGTGATTATCTATCTTTAAGTTGTATCTTTACCTCTGCATTGGCTCTCAACTCTTCAACATGTCTTTTCAATTGTCTGTTTGTTTCCATCTCAAACAAATACTTTTCTATCTCGTCCCTCACGGATAAATAATCCTTGCCCTTGAATTCGTTTATGTGCTCCATATAAAATTGGTTAATTGCATCTTCTTTTATAAGGATCAATGAGCCAATTTTTATGTCAATGTAGTCCTTTAAAAGCTCGTCATCCGTGGGGGCCTCAAGTCTCATCCTCTTTGCTTCTTTAATAAGCAGCAAACGGTTTATCATGGAGTTTATGACATCTTCTTCTGTTATATCTGTTACGGTTTTTTTCATTTTTATATAATTTTCCTGGAACTCCGAAAGTGTTATGGCTGTATCGTCAACATACGCAACTGCCCTGTCGATTACCTCAGAGAAACAGGTAAAGGTAGAGGTAAAGGTAAAGAATAGAAAAGATAATGCAAAAAGGACATTAAATCTTTTCCTTAACCTCAACCTTAACCTGTCTTTAAAACGCATGTCCGATGCTGAAATGTATCTCACTCTTGCTTTCACCTATTTCTCTATCTAATTTATAGCCATAGTCCAATCTGAATGGACCAACAGGTGTGTTATACCTTAATCCAAGCCCTGTAGTATATTTTAGGTTTGTTATATCTGTATCCTCCATCTTCTTCCATACATTTCCTGCGTCGAGAAAGGCAACAACGCCGAACCCCCTTCCAACGTCAGTTCTGAATTCGACATTACCCATTGCAAAGGCATTCCCTCCTGTAGGAGTCCCGTCTGTTCCTTTAGGCCCAAGGGTATCCTGTTCGTAGCCCCTGACAGTTGTCCTGCCTCCAAGGAAAAATCTCTCGACAATGGGAAGTTCCCTTGTGCTCCCAAAGCCCTTTGCGGCCCCTCCTCTTATCGATACTGCAAGGACTATCCTTTTGCTAAGGCTCTGATATTTGTTTACATATAACAACATCTTGACAAAGTCTGTCTCTGAGAAAAGGGCTGCGGATGCCACTTTAAAAGACAATCCGGCAAGAAGCCCTTTTCTCGGCTCAAAGGGATTGTCTCTGGTGTCATATATCAGTCCGGGACGGATCCCGCTTGTTATGAGTGTTCCTGTATCTTCTTTGCTCAGCACTATATCAGGCTTTATGTCACGGGTTTTTACAACAGAGAAGTCATAATAGAGCTCGGCCTTTACTGTTTCGCTGAGCTTTTTTTCTATACCTGCACTTGCAGTGTCCCTCCTTATTCTATAGCGCATATCTCCTGTATCTATGCCTTTCTCCTTCCTGTCTTCATGCAGGAGCAATGCCTTGAATGCCAGATCCTTTTCCATAAACCATGGCTCGTAATACGACAGTATAAACCGCCTTTCCAGTGTGCTTAGTTCTGTCCTGAATGATGCCTGCCTGTTCATCCCCCACAAATTTTTATAGCTTATATCGAAGAACCCCCTGAGCCTCTCGTACTCGCCATAACCAAGACCAAACTCCACGGCTCCGGCATCGGCCTCCTTCAGCCTGTAAAGTACATCCCGCGTATCCCCCACTTTGTCTGAGAGTTTTGCCTCCACATCCGTGAACAGACCTAATCTGTAAAGCCTGTGCCGTTCCTGAAGTACGAGATTGTAGTTGAGAGGGCTGTTCTCTTTATGCAGGAATTCTCTATTGATAACACGATATTTTGTCTGCTCATTGCCTATAATAATGGCCTTCCCGAATAAGGTAACTTCTCCCTCCTGTATAGAGAAAGTGATATGTGCAGCAGTGCCGGATATTTCCCTTTCTACAGTAACTACAGTATCTAAAAATCCGCGCTTGTTGTAAGTCTCCAGTATTTTTCTTCTTGCATCCGATATATCCACCTCATTGTATGGGCTCCCCTGTCTTAACGGCATCTCTTTTAGAATATCTTCTTCTTTTATATGCTTGCTGTTTTTTATAGAGATGCTGGATATTCTCACCTGAGGCCCTTCTTTTATATAAAATTTTATTTCTACCCTGCTGTCGGTAATTTTTATGTCAGGCTCCTGAATCTCCGCATATAGATAGCCGAGTGCATGATAAAACTCTGTTATTGTCTCCATGTCAGCCCTCAATGCATCAGGGTTATAGTAGCCGCCTGACCGCAATGTTAAGACATCTTTCAGGCTCTCATGAGGAATGGTAAGGTCGCCTGAGATGCCCTCAAATGCTATTGAATCCACTATATATCGATGCCCCTCGAATATAAAAAATTCAAGAGAGACGACATTATTAGAGGTGGATATTACAGGTGCGACCTGAGCAAAAGGATAACCGTATTGATGGTACAGTGTTATTATCCTCGCTGTTGTCTCTTCTACCAGGTTGTCGCTGAAGGCGTTTACCTCGAAGAACGGCATCTCTTTCATTAATATCTTCGATTGTATTGCAGTATTGCCGTTAAATGAAATAGCGAGCTTTTTACCTGTGTCAAGCCTTATATTTAGTATTCCGTTGCTATATGAATGGACAAGTGATGTTCCGACATATCCCTGCTCTTTATAGTATTGTGTTACCTTCTTTGCCAGACGCTCTATTTCCGTACGATCAAAAATATCTCCTTCTGAAAGCCTTAAATATGATTTGACAATATCCTCCGGCTCGGAGATTATGATCTTTTTTATGATTTCAGGTTGTCCCTCTAAGATATTAATTACAATAGCAATCCTGTTGTTCTTTTTATGGACGATGTTTAAAGTGACATCTGAATTAACAAATCCTTTTTTTTTCAATCCATTTTTCAAAGATTCAGTTGCCCTTTTTAAATTCAGGGTATTTAATCTCTCTCCATCTTCTATGCCGAACTGTTTTTTGATAAACCTGTCGGAAAAATAATCATTCCCGGTAACCTTTATGGAATCTATTATATTTTTTTCTTTCACTGTTATCGTTATTTTTGTGTTGGCATCATCGAGACTTTCAACAATAATGTCTTCGAATATCCCCTTTAAAAAAGCCCTTTTGATGCCCTCCCTCACATTGGTTTTATTCAGGACTTCTCCTTTATTAATATCCAGCAAATATAAAAGCTCATCCTCAGAAATTGAGTAAAGGCCTGAAACCTTAATGCTGGTTATTGGTAAAGGGTTATTGATAAAGGGTTGAGCATAAGCCACGACAGGCAATAGGCAACAGGCAATAGGCAATAGAAGTACGAGAAGAAAATTACCTATAGCCCATCGCCTATCGCCTGTTTTTCTATTTGAACTCAAACCTGAATTTAATATCTCCACCTATTCCGCCTCTTTCGTCCCTTAGTCCAATAAGGGATGTATTTTTCCCCAATGTATATTCCAATTTCAATACCTGTTCTTCACCTGTACCCACAGCAGTGCTGTAGGTCACATAAAGCTTGTCTCCTAAAAGCCTTTTTGCTATTGTTACGCGTGGCGTAACGGTGCCTGTAGATTTTGAGACATACGGGTCTACCTGAACCCTGTCAAATCCGGTAATAGTTTTTAGCCTCTCTTCGAATACATCCTGCAGTTTCCCTGTAATGAATGCGGTAGCCTCACCTGCACCAATGCCGCCTTCGAGTCCCTTAAGGTGTTTTCCCATCTGTCCGACGGTAAGCAGGCTAAAGATATCTGTTTCATCCAGTGCTGGACTGGATGACAGTGAGAGATTAAACTGCTCTATATAACCGCCCAGATTGAGTCTGATGTTGTAGTTCCTTACCCTTGTTTCTGCCGCAATATCAAAGTATGGGTTTACCTGATTGGGATTTGCAAAATCTACACTTGCCTTTAATACCTTGAACTCATTATTTCTGAAATAAACGATTCCTTCTTTTGCCTCCACCTTGCCCAAGAGTATGGGTTGGCCTATACTTCCCCTCAGAAGGATATCCATTTTCATTAAAGCCCTTGCAACATTATTATCAATGAAAAGGTTTGTACCCGATACCCTGATATTCAGGTTGGTTTTATCCAGCTTAGTGACCTCAACCCGCAGCCTTTCCTTGGGCCGTGCCTTGAGAAGCCAGCTCTTCCACTCTATCCTTTCGCTGTACTTCGCCTTCTTTATGGCAATGTCGCCCATGAGGGTCTGTGTTTTTAGAGTGCCCCTGTAATATAAATTACCGTCAAAACTGACCCAGAAGTCCTTGGATACAGAGGCTGTTATGTTATGCAATCGTGACTCTATGAAAAATCTCTTTATGGAAAACCTATCCAGGTATGCGGTTCCCGATATGCTCACGTCTCCGCCCGAAAGTTTTCCGTTGGCCCTCTCAATGGTAATGTGGTCTTCGTCTATATATATATATGCAGCGATGGAAGTAAGACGGTAGCTTATATCCTTAAAGCCGAGGGTTCCGTTGCTTACATCCATGCCTCCGTTTATTTTGGGTTTTTCCCAATCGCCGGAAACAGAAAAAACAAAGGATGCATTCCCCTTTATGACATCTATGGTTTTTGATATTGCCTTTAAAGGCGCCAGAGACGAAGATCCTTCTAAAAGCAGATCATAGCTTTTACCTATCGTCATGCTTCCGCTTAGTTTAAGCTCTGTGGTATCGCCTTTCATGGACAATGCCCCGATGGAGAGTTTTCTGTCATCGAGTCTGGCTATAATGTCAGTGCTGTTAGTAAAACCAATCCCGTAGAGATAGAGATGCACCCTGTTTATTGTTGCAATGGCATTTATGTGATCTTTGTCTCCATATGCCTTTATGTTGCCTGTGAGGTTAAGCAATAAATCCTCAGGAATGTCTTTCAAAAAACCGGCGGCGATAAAGTCATACCGTGCAGTTTGCAGTTCGACCGTGGCAGACCACGGTAGTTTTTCGGTAAGATCTGCATTTCCTTTTATGCTCATCCTGCCATTTAGAAACTCTGCGGCGATTTCTGCATGTTTATCGATCAATATGCCTTTAAGCATCCCCTTTCCAATGGAATGTCCTTTATAGCTCCCTCCGTTTATGCTGCTCTTTAATTCTATTTTTGGATTTTCGAATGTCCCTTCTCCTTTGATATCTGTATCTGTGAGCAAAATGGTTTCGAGAATTTTGGAGCTTTTTAAACGGCTTAAACTGTTTGAACCATTTGAATCATTGGGTATGATATCGACAGCTTTTACATTTTGGCCGCGAGCAGCAAAAGAAAATCTCTTGTCTAAAGTAAGTATTCCGTTAGCATTAAGAGTCGATGTGCCTCTTTTTATACGTAAGGAACCAAATGAGAACTCCCTCTTTGCATACGAGACCTTTCCGTCTGCGCTGTCCACAGAATATTTGTTTTGCAGGGTCTGCAGAGATAATCTCTTTGCATGGACGTCTCCTGACGCCCTGATATCATAAGGTTTTCCATAGAGTCTGAAATCCGCATCCATGTTTCCTGCAAATGTAGGGGCATCTTGAAATGTGTCAGAGAGGGCCTTAATATCAATATTTCTTGCCGATATATTTAAGTCATAATCAGGCTCTCTTAATTCGAACAGTTCCAGTGCTTTTTTGAAATAAACACTTCCTGAAGCCCTGTACTCTTCTTTTGCAGTGCTGACTGTGATGTTCTTAACAGTCAAAAGGTTTTTTCTGTATATCATCTCAGCATCTGCCCTGTCGAAATTTATTACTCTTTTTTTCAATACATCGGGGATGCCCAATTCACCTATTGAGAATATTGTGTTGTTCGATGCAAATTTCAGGTCTATTACAGGGTCTTTGAATGTACCGGATACAGAGCAGTTAAATTTTCCGGGGCCTGATAATGCAGTAAAATATGGAGATGAAAACTCCTTTACATCATCGGTTGCTCCGTTCCCTACAAAACTCAGGGTATTCTTTTTAAGATCAACGGTTCCTGATGTTAAGATGCTCGACTTATCGGTGGAGATGAATATTTTAGGGAAATATATTTCATCTCCCTTCATGCTGAATTCGCTTTCGATCTTTTTCACCCTGTCAAGGATGCCTCTGTCCTTTGGCACGCCAATATAATATAAATTGCTATAATAGAAATTGCCGTGAGGGTTAAACTCGCTGCCTGCAGACTCGATCTCACCTGAAACCCTGCCCTCCGGGATATGCGGATCCCATCGTATCAATTTGAACAGGCCTTTGCTGCTCACATCCTTTACACCAACCTTAAGCGTATAATAATTAACAACAGGGAGTTGTATTGTGGCTTCGACATGAGCAGTCCCTTTATAAAGACGGGCACTCCCATCGGTAAATTTCATGGTACCGTCTTTATAAGATACATTGCAGTTTAAGCTGTCAATCTCTACATCAAAGAGATTTCCGTTTTCGAGCCGCGCCTTTGCATTCCCCTGAAGATTATTTAAATATCCACTTAGTTTTCCGTCAAAATTCAGGTATCCCTTTAATGTCTCTTTTACTGAAAGCAATTCCATGAGCGTCTCGATGAATAGATCGCCTTTGATTTTCAAGTCCATAAAAACCTTGTTTGTCCATATCTTTTGGCCTGCATTCAGGTCATCGATCCTTAACGAACCATGAGCAACTACCTTTCCGTCTCCCTTGTTTTTAAGACCGAAGATTCTTTTTATGGATTCGGTTAATAGATTTATCTCTGTGCTGAACTCACCGCTTAATTTTTCTGTTCCAAATGTTCCTGATGTCTTTATTTCAGAGCCGTGGGATAGTATCTTTAAGCTTTTCAGATCCACCTTCCCTTCTTTGAGAAAGAAAAACATCTCCAGCATGGATGTGAATTCAGGAAACCCTTCTTTCATTATGCTAATGCCACGAGAAGATATTCTGAACCGCGGGGTATGGGATATTGTTATCTCGGCATTCATCCCCTCAGCCAGCAGTTTATAATCTTTGTCCTGAAGTGATAAAACGCCGTTGCCGATATCAACGGATTTTATGATTACCTTGAAGGGCATTTTTGATTCTTCTGCAAGATAATTTTTTACATTTTGTGTTATCTCCTCAACCTGCCCTCTATCTGACTGTATAACAGGCCCTTTTATGACGAGCCTCCTCATAACTATTTCCTTTCTCAACAGTCCGGAGATCCCGACATAGCCTTTGACTCTTTCAGCACTAAAGATACGATTGCCGTTGTCATCAAAGGCCTTCACATTCTTCATCTCTACAAAGAGGGGGAAGATATTTATGTATATCTTCTGGGTTATGAACTTCCTGCCTGTCATCAGTTCAAGCTCAGGCAATATCACTTTTTTTAGGGCATTGGAAATATTGGGACCCCTTAGTGCATAGAAAGAGATGCCTAAGAGAATGGCTAATATTGCGATAGAGATAATTCTTTTTTTCATAGGTATTGCTATAAAATAACGGCCTGAATCGAATTCAGGACATTCATTACAGACCCTGCGTTAAGTTTGCCTCCCCCATGCTGCAGATAAAACACATCCCTTGCTACCCTGTCCTCTGTATTAATGACCGCGGACACGATATCAATACCATGTGCGTAAAGCCGTGTTGATATATCATACAACAATCCAAGCCTGTCATGGGAAAACAACTCGAGTATTGTATATTCCCCGGATGTTTCATTGTCAATTTCGATAAAAGGCGTGAATCGGTGAATGGGTAAATAGGCGAATGGGTGAATAAGTGGAGTTTCACCAAGTCCCTGAAGCATTGCCCTTTTCATGTCCTCCTTTATCTGTTCTTCCATTCCCTGCCACCACATATCCCTCCAGTTGGATACCAGTATCTTATCTATCACGAGGCCATCCTTTCCCGTATAAAGCCTTGCACGGAGTATATTCATTCCCCTGAATCCAAGTACGCCAACTATTTTCGAAAAAAGGCCAGGCATATCGTCAGTTACTATTGTGAATTCCGCTGTACCGTCTTGCCTTTCTGAAATGGAGACCAGCGGTCTTTTATCAGACGGCATTATTGCCATCTGGTAGTCGGTATTTATTGCATCAAGGGTATTGGAAATCAAATATCTATCAGGCATATTCTTAACAAACTCTTTAATCTTCCCGTCCGGTATATCGAGGTATTGTCCTGTAATCCCCATGAGATGTGCCCTTGTCCTGTTGTATATATCGTGAAAGAGGTATGCCTTCCATTCTGTCCAGAAATCGGGACTGACGGCTGTCATGTCTGCATAGGTCATAAGGTATAATGCATCGAGATTGTCTTTGTTTTCCACAATCTCTGCGAGTTGCGTGACGGTTTCCGGGGCGTCGATGTCACGCATCAGGGCAAGCTTTGATAACACGATGTGGTTTTTCACAAGGAATTCTATTTTCTGCCTGTCGTTATGTTCTATATTAAATCTCTCCATGACGCCTTTAAGTATCCTGTATCCATAATCTTCATGATGTTTCTCAGGAGTGCCCTTGCCGATGTCGTGAAGGAGTATGGATAGAAACAGCGTCTCCTGTTTCACATTTTTTAGAATATCGACAAGGTACTGCAATTTCTTATGACGTGTATTCTTCAACATTTCGAGATTTCTTATGGCGATGAGGGTATGCTCGTCCACCGTGTATCTGTGGTAGGGTTCCTGTATAACGAGATGCCTCAATCTGCCGAATTCGGGGATGAACCTGTCGAGGATGCCGGTATCATGCATTTCCCTTAATGTCTCATATACCCTGTTGCCTTTCAGTATTTCCAGAAAAAGCATTATTGCCCTTCTGGATGACCGTGTCTTTTTATTGATGAAAAGGAATCTGCTCCTGATGGCATCTCTAACCTGAGGACTGAACTTCCTTCCGGTTATGGAATAAATATGGAATGCCTCAAGGATCCTGTCCGTATTTCTAAATAGACCTTTGTCTTTTACAATAATCTCATTTTTCGAGATATAAAAATCATCCGTTATTTTCTTGATACCCACAGGGATAGGGAAATCTACATATTGACGGCTGCAGATATCGACAACTTTTAAGAGGACATCCATTATGTTTTTCGCCTTTTTATAATAAAGCCGCATGAGTATTTCTGATGAGAGGAAACGCTTTGTATCCTTAAGTCCCACATTCTTTGCTGTTTCGTCCTGAAATTCGAAGGATAAAATATCGTTTCTCCTCCTCGAGATATAATGCAGGCAAAGCCTTGTCTTTAAAATAAAATCATAGGCCTTTATGAAGTGGTTATAATCGCTCTCGGATAATATTTCCCTCAGCCCCTCAATTTCGTTTATCCGCCCATGGGTCATCGACAATCCTGTCTTTAAAAGCCATGACATGGAATGAATATCCCTGAGACCTCCCCTTCCCTCTTTCACATTTGGCTCAAGGAGATACACGGAATCGCCGTATTCCCTATGTCTTCTTTCTATTTCCCTGAGTATATCTCCTACAAATTCCCTTTTCCTTTTAAATAATAGTTTCTGGTAAACATCCCGTCTGAATTCATCAAAGAGGGACTGGTTCCCTGCAAGGAATCTCGATTCGATCAATGATGTGCGCGTCTGCAAGTCGTTCATTGCGTCTTCTATGCATTCGTTCAGCGTCCTGAAACAGTGGCTTATATTCAGCCCCATATCCCAGAGGCGATACAGGACAGACTGTGCCGTTTCCGTGCTGAGAGTATCCTTTTTTTTTGCGAGGAGCATAATATCGATATCCGAATAAGGTGCGACCTCCCTGCGTCCATAACCTCCGACAGCAACGAGGGCCAAATCGAGTTCCGAGTTCAGAGTTCCGAGTTCAGAGTTATATACTGAAATGAGAACATTATCAACAATATCCGCCAATTGACAGGCTGTTGATATTCCGTCAGTGCCTGACTTAATGAGTTCTTCAGCCTTGTTGCACAAAAGTTCATTAATATTCTGTCTTCTGTCCTCTATTTTCTGACTCCTGACTCTTGACTCCTGACTCATCTTTATTCATACCTCAATGCCACAATCGGGTCGTAAAGGGCTGCCTTTTTTGCAGGATAAACACCAAAGAAAACGCCTATCATGCCGGAAAATAAAAATGCAATAACAACAGACCACCATGTTATATGTGTGGGCAGAAAATCAAAAAAGTAATGGAGTCCCACAGATAATGCTATCCCGAGGATAATTCCTCCAACTCCTCCTATGACGCTGAGGATTACCGACTCGGCAAGGAACTGCAATAAGATGTCCCTGTTCTTTGCGCCAACGGCTTTTCTTATGCCTATCTCCCTTGTCCTCTCTTTGACAGAGACCAGCATTATATTCATGATCCCTATTCCACCCACAATAAGCGATATGGTGGCTATTCCTGCAAGGACTGCCGTCATTATGTTAAGGATCTTTCCCATGACAGCTATCATTTCATCCTGGCTGAGAATAGTAAAATCCTCTTTATTGGCATGCCTCCTTATCAATATCCCCCTGATCTCTTTTTTCGCCTCATCTATGAGCTCTGCATTTCTCACTTTCACCGTAATATTGAATAATCTGTCTGTATCAAACAATTCCAGAGCCGATGTTGTCGGGATAAATACCACATCATCTATATCAAACCCAAGGGCCATGCCCTTTGGCGCCATGATCCCTATGACCCGGTATTTTGTATCGCCTATGGAAACCACTGCTCCGAGGGGATTTGCGTCACCTATTACCTCCTTTTTCACTGTCCTTCCAAGGACGCATACCTTTTGTCTCGAATCCACATCCGAGGCATTGATTCCCCTTCCGATTTCGATTTTCAGGTTTCTTATGTCGAAATAGGGATCTGTAACTCCTACAATATACGTATCCCTGCTTTTCCCCTTGTATTTTATCCACGATGTGCCCAGGACTACAGGAACAGCATGAATTATGTTTTTTGCCCTTTTCTCAATAAACCTTGCCTCATCATAGGTGATCTTTCTGACAACGGATGTCCCCATGTGCATGCCGCCCTCTTTCGATGTCTTTCCAGGCACAACGATGAGTATATTTGAGCCGAGCTCTCCCAACTCCTTGTATATCTCCCTTCTTGCCCCTTCTCCGATGGATACGAGCAGGATAACTGCCCCGACTCCGATTATTATCCCTATCATTGTGAGGGCGGATCGTATCTTGTTTACAAACAACGAATCCTTCGCAACACTTATTGTCTCAATAACATCCACTGAAGCATACCCCGTCTTTTATTGTGATTATCCTCTCTGCGTGCTCCGAGATGGATTTCTCGTGTGTTACCATTATTATGGTAGCTCCCTCTTTATGTATAGATTTGAATATATCCATTATCTCCTGCCCTGTTTTTGAATCGAGGTTTCCTGTGGGTTCGTCGGCAAGTATCAGTGAAGGATTATTTATCAGGGCTCGCGCTATGGAGACCCTCTGCTGCTCTCCACCAGAAAGCTCGCTCGGCAGGTGGTTTGCACGATGGGATAAGCCGACCTTCTGCAAGAGATCAAATGACATTCTATTCCTTTCTTCTGAAGGCATTCCGCTGTAAAGTAACGGCAGCACCACATTCTTAATCGCAGAGAGTCGTGGTATGAGGTTAAAAGCCTGAAAGACAAACCCTATCTTTCTATTTCTTATCTCTGCCAGTTCATTGTCAGACAGGGTGTTTATGTCTATGCCGTCAAGGAGGTATTTACCTGATGTTGGCCTGTCAAGGCATCCTATGAGATTTAAAAGCGTTGATTTTCCCGAACCAGAAGGCCCCATTATGGAGAGGAATTCACCTTCTTTTATCTCAAGGGTTATGCCCTTTAAAACTTCCACTACTCTGCCATGCAGGATATAGCTTTTTTTAATATCATCCAGTATGACCATTACTTCCTTTTAACCCTTGCCCCATCCCTAAGCTTTGGCGTATCAGGGTTTATTATCACCTCATCGCCCTCGCTTATCCCTGACAAGACCTCTGTATACGTCCAGTTGGAGCGCCATGTCTTAATTTGAACGAGTCTTGCCTTTGAATTCTTTACAACATATACAAATGAGTTCCCATTCCTTTCGATTACAGCCTGTGACGGGATAATGAGGGCATTGTCCGCCTTGTCGACAATTACTTCCACCTCAGCAGACATGCCGGGTTTTATGGCAGGCGGCATCTCTTTCAGCCTCGCCCTTACCTCAAATGTCCTCGTCTCCTGTTTGCCTCCTGTAACAACAGGAGAGACCCTGTAGACCACGCCTTTAAAAACCCTGTCCTGATAGGCATCCATTGTTATGTTAACCTCTTTGCCAATGGATACCCTTGATATATCAGCCTCGTCTATAAACCCCTCCACATAGAGGGAATCTATGGACACAACCGTCCCCATGATGTTGCCCTTTACGATAGTATCTCCCAGTTCCACAAACCTTGCAGTGACAACACCATCTATAGGAGACCTTATGAATGAGTAACTGTAATTTAATTTTGCTATTGCGAGGGAATTCTCGGCCTCTTTAACCGAGGCATCTGCAACTGCATGCTCCTTTTCTGCTAAATCGAGCTCTGCTTCCGATATATACTCTGCCTTGATTAATTCCTTTGCCCTCTTTAACCTCTTATCGGCCTCTGACAATATGGCCTTTGCCTTTTGCAGAGTGGCTTCTGCGAGCCTAAGGTTCAGGTATTCCTCTTCAGAATCAAGCTCGGCAATAACTTTTTTATTGTCAACAAAAGTGCCTTCATCAAACAAGAGCTTTGTTATCCTTCCTGTCCGCTGAGAGCTTATCCTCGCCTCTGTCTCTGCCTTGATAGTCCCTGTGGATATGGCAGTAACAGTAATCAAAAAGGGCTGGCGCTGCACGGTTGCTGTTTTTACATCAACACCCTTTGAAATTTTAAGTAAAAGTATTGCTGCTGCTGAAATGAAAACTAAAACAGCAAGAATTTTTATGCCTTTACGCATTATCATAACCTCTTAAATTCAATAATTAATTCTATCCTATTAACTATAGCATCTTGTATAATAAAATTAAAAATTTTAATATACGCATTGTTTTATTGGAATAATTCAGACATTATTGTTATATTAATTATCTATGGATAAGGTCTTAAAAAAGATTCTGAGCGATTACAAAAAGAATGAAGGCAATCTGATATACCTTTTACAGAAGATTCAGGATGCATATGGGTATGTGCCTGAAGACGCCGTCAACTGGTTTTCGAACAAACTGGACATTCCTGCCAGCAAGTTCTACGGGGTTATAACCTTTTATCCAAAATTCCGCCTGAAGCCCACTGGCAAAAACACGATCACTGTTTGCTGCGGCGCAGCATGTCATATAAAGGGCAGCGATAAAATCCTTGGGGAAGTTAAAGGCATCCTGTCGCTCAAGGATGATGAAGATACTACGCAGAATCTATCTTTTACTGTCCAGAAGGCTACATGCATCGGTGCATGCAGTATTGCCCCTGTAGTAATTTTAAATGATCAGGTTTATGGAGACATGGACATGGAGAGGGTTTCCAAGCTGTTAAAGGGTTATGAAAAAGAGGGTGAATATACAGGTTTTGAATATTAGTCTATGAAAAACTCATCCATAGAAATAAAGGTATGCATGGGCACTTCCGGAAGGGCATCCGGAGGAGCAGATGTTTTACGTGCCTTTAAACAGTTCATCCATGAAAACGGCATAGAGGCGCAGATAAGCAAGAGATGCGGTTACAAGAAGGTCGGCTGCAGAGGCTTCTGCTCAAAGGATGTGCTTGTGGATGTGGTTATTAACGGGGAAAAAACAACCTACCAGTCGGTCAAGCCCATAATGGTCGAAAGGATTGTAAGTGAGCATATTGTCAATGGAGAGCCTGTATCCGAGTGGCTCACAAAAGAGGATTATGAGTCCTTCCACAATAAGCAGTACAAGATTGTCCTCGGTCCCTGCGGAGAAATAGACCCTGAAAACATAGAGGATTATCTGAATATGAACGGCTATAAGGCTGCAAAAAAGGCCATTACACAGATGTCCCGGGATGATGTGATAAAAAAGGTAATTATGTCAGGACTCAGGGGCAGGGGCGGAAGCGGCTTCCTCACAGGCAGAAAATGGGAGATATGCAAAAACCAGCACGAAAATCCTAAATATATAATCTGCAATGTTGGTGAGGTTAACAGGCCATTGGCAGAAGGCAATCCCCATGCAATAATCGAAGGGCTTTTAATCGGTGGGTACGCTATAGGAGCAGAAAAGGGCTATATATATATCAGGGAACGATACCATATATCTGTCGAAAGGCTGCATACTGCCATTTCTCAGGCAAGGGAGAAGGGGTTTATCGGTAAGAATATCTTCAATTCCGGTTTTAGCTTCGACATAGATTTCAGCTTCGGGACAGAGGCATTCATCTGCGGAGAAGAGACCGCATTAATGGAATCCATAGAGGGCAAAAGGGCAATGCCGAGGTTCAGGCCTCCCTTCCCTGCACAGAAAGGTTTATGGGGAAAGCCCACTGTAATCAACAATGCCGAGACACTCTCAAATATACCGATAATAATCGGCAAGGGTGCAAAATGGTATTCATCCATCGGGACAAAAGAGAGCAAGGGGACAAAGGTATTCACCCTTTCGGGAAAGGTGAAGAATACAGGTCTTGTGGAGATCCCTATGGGAATGTCCCTGAGGGACATAGTTTATGGCATCGGCGGAGGCGTAGAAGGAGATAAGGCGCTCAAGGCAGTGCAGGTAGGAGGGCCTTCCGGAGGCCTTATTCCAGTATCAATGATAGACATGGGTCTTGATTACGAAAGCCTGTCAAAGGTTGGAAGCATTGTTGGCTCTGGCGGAATGGTTGTTTTTGACGAGGATGACTGCATCGTATCCGTCACAAAGTTTTTCATAGAATTCCTCCAGCGGGAATCCTGCGGAAAGTGCACGCCGTGCAGGATCGGCACAAAGAGGATGCTTGAATTATTGACAAAGATAACAGAAGGAAAAGGAGAGGATTCGGATTTAGAAACTCTGGAGAGATTGAGTTCATTGATGACATCGTCGTCCCTCTGCGGTCTCGGAAGGACAGCTCCAAATCCTTTTATAACAGGCCTGAGCCATTTCAGGGATGAATACATAGCGCACATAAGGGATAAAAAATGTCCTGCCGGGGTCTGCACAGCACTCATAACTTTTACTATAATGGAAGAGTTATGCAAGGGATGCACCCTCTGCAAAAAGAAGTGTCCTGTGGGAGCAATAACAGGAGAGGTTAAGAAACCGCATAAAATAGACCCTGATTTATGCATAAAGTGCGGCGCATGTTTTAAGGTATGCAAGTTTAAGGCGATTAAGAAGGAGTAACAAATTGGAGACAGAAGTCAGAAAACTCATAAAGCTCAGAATAAATGCTATTCCCGTAGAGATTCCTGAAGGCACGACTATTCTTCAGGCTGCAAAGCAGATAGGCATAGAGATCCCTGCCCTCTGTTATCATCCGAAAATCACTAATTCAGGGGCATGCAGGGTTTGCCTCGTTGAAGTAAATGGACTGCCTCTGACATCGTGTACAACTCTGGCGGAAGAAGGCATGGAGGTTATTACAAACTCACCTTATATAGAAAATATAAGGAGGGATATAATAGACCTGATCCTCAGCGATCACCCTTACGACTGCATGGTATGCCAGAAGACAGGAGAGTGCGAATTGCAGGAACTGGCTTACAAATACGACATAAGGAAACCCATATTCAGCGGAGAAAGGAGAATTTATACAAAGAAGGACGGCAATCCTTTTATTGAGCGCGATATGGAGAAATGCATCCTTTGCGGAAGATGCGTAAAGATATGCGATGAGGTTCAGGGCGTGGGAGCTATAGATTTTGCATACAAAGGATTTACAACAAAGGTTTGTCCTCCCTTTGAAAAAGATCTCAACTGCGAGTTCTGCGGCCAGTGCGTGATGGTATGCCCAACAGGCGCGCTTGTGGGAAAGGAATGGATTGGCAAGGGTAGATACTGGAAGATAAGAGAGGTGGACACTACCTGCCCATACTGCGGCGTTGGCTGTAATATTACCCTTCATATAAAAGATAATGAGATAGTCCGTGTAACTTCAAAGGAAGACAGTGTCGTAAATAAAGGACTGCTCTGTGTTAAAGGAAGGTTTGCATATGAGTTCGTATCAAGCCCTGACAGGTTAAAAACACCACTTATCAGGCGGAATGGAGAACTCCAGCCTGCATCATGGGATGAGGCCCTCGATTATGCGGTTAAAAAACTGAGAGAAATAAAAGAGGCTTACGGACCTGATTCCATAGCAGGACTATCATCTGCCAGATGCACAACAGAGGAAAACTATATCTTCCAGAAATTCATGAGGGCAGTAATAGGAACAAATAATGTAGACCACTGCGCCCGCCTCTGACACGCCCCGACTGTGGCCAGTCTGGCCACCATATTCGGCTCGGGGGCAATGACAAACTCTATAAGAGAAATAGAGGGGAACGAAGTCATCTTTGTAACCGGCTCAAACACAAAGGAATCTCACCCTGTTATAGCCAATATGATGATAAAGGCATACAGGAACGGTGCAAAGATCATAGTAGCTGATCCGAGAAAAGTGGCTATGTGCAAATTTGCATATGTATGGCTCAGACAGAAGCCGGGTACAGACATTGCCCTTTTGAACAGCATGGCCCATGTGATCATTAAAGAAGGACTCCACAACGAAGGGTTTATAAATGAGTACACAAGGGGTTTTGATGAATGGAAAAAATCCCTCGAAGATTTTACTCCAGAGGTCGGAGAAAAACTTACAGGCGTTCCAAAAGAGGATATTATCAAGGCAGCCATAACATACGGCAGTTCAAGAAAGGCGTCCATATATTATACCATGGGGATTACACAGCACTCGCACGGTACGGCAAATGTAAATGCCATAGTAAATCTCGCCCTTTTAACAGGCAATATAGGCAGGGAATTTACAGGCATCAATCCTTTAAGGGGACAGAATAACGTGCAGGGAGCATGCGATGCAGGCTGTCTTCCCAATGTGTATCCGGGCTATCAGAGGGTTGATGTGCCTGATATACAGAAAAAGTTCGAATCTGCATGGGCAGTGTCCCTTTCTCCAAAGATAGGTCTTACAGCACCCGAGATTACGGAAAAGGCTGTTGAAGGCAAAATCAAGGCAGTTTATGTCATGGGTGAAAATCCTGTTTTAGGCGATCCCAATGTGGGACATACCATGGAGGGCTTCAAGAAGCTCGATTTTCTTATGGTTCAGGACATATTCCTTACAGAGACGGGTAAGCTTGCCCATGTTGTTCTGCCTGCTGTATGTTTTGCAGAAAAGGACGGGACATTCATAAATACCGAAAGAAGGGTTCAGAGGGTGAGAAAGGCATTGAGACCACCTGGTGAAGCGAGAGAGGATTCATGGATAATCTCTGAGCTTTCAAGACGCATGGGGTATGCGATGAACTTCAATTCTATGGAAGAGGTATTTGAGGAGCTTGGAAGCCTCTGGCCCGCCCTTGAAGGAATAACATATTCGAGGATTAGAAAACAGGGCATCCAGTGGCCCTGTCCCACAAAAAATCATCCGGGCACGGAGTTTTTATATAAAGGCGGGTTTCCGAGAGGACGGGTCTCATTTACGCCTGTTTCCTTCGAGCCTCCTGTTGAAAAGGCTGATAAAGAATATCCATTTATCCTCACTACAGGGAGAAACCTCTTCCAGTACCATTTCGGCTCAATGACAAGGAGGGTTAAAACCATCGAGAAACATGCAGGAGATGCATATATAGAGATGAATACCGATGATGCATCAAGACTTAAAATAAAGGATAATGACTCGGTCATGGTTTCATCGAGAAGGGGAAGCATTACCTTAAAGGCAAGGGTTACAGAACGGGTCAATCAGGGAGAGGTCTTTATTCCAATGCATTATGCAGAGGCTGCTGTAAATGTCCTCACCAACGAGAAGGCACTCGATTATTCGAAGACACCCGAATATAAAGTAACGGCAGTAAAAATCGAACCGGTAAAGGAGGGAAAATAATGTCGGACATGAAAAACGAACTGAAAATACAGGCCCTTTTTAAAGGCCTTGCGGACTCTGAAATAGAAAAAGTCATTCCATTTGTATCATTGGTGCGATTCCAAAAGGATGACCACGTGTTTAAGGAAGACGAACCATGCAAGGGCATATACATGATAAAAAGCGGAAAGGTGGAGATATCCAAGTCAACGCCGGATGGCTGGAGGCAGCCCCTTGTGATATTAAACACAGGCCATTTTATGGGTGAGATTGCACTCCTTGAAAAGACAAACCATGCATCCAATGCCAGAACTGTAGAACCCTCTGAACTATTTTTGATTCCAAAGGAATACTTCGAGGAGATGGAAAGAAAGGAGCCTTTTATAATATTGAAGATAATCAAAAATATTGCTATAATTGCAGGGCTCAATGTAAGACGCATGAATGAGAAGTTCATAAAAGTTCTTGTTAATTATTAATAAAAAGGAGGAGTATTTTATGCCGTATGATGCAACGAAGTTAGCTGACTGGCAGATTTCAGAAGAAGCTGAAAAGAACATGCCTACACCTGAGGAGTGGCGCGAAAGATTAGGACTGCAGAAAGATGAGATACTGCCTATGGGCCGCCTCTCCAAAATTGACTTTCTAAAGGTTATCGAGCGTCTTAAGGACAAGCCTGACGGCAAATACATAGAGGTTACGGCAATCACGCCGACACCTCTGGGCGAAGGCAAAACCACCACCTCTTGCGGCCTGATGGAAGGCCTCGGCAAGAGGGGCGTTAACGTGGGAGGCGCTCTGCGCCAGCCTTCAAGCGGTCCCACAATGAACGTGAAAGGCACCGCAGCAGGCGGCGGTAACTCCCTGCTGATCCCTATGACCGAACTTTCACTTGGGCTCACCGGCGACATCAACGACATCATGAACGCCCACAACCTTGCTATGGTCGCCCTCACCGCCCGCATGCAGCATGAGCGCAATTATAATGACGAGCAGTTGCAACGGCTCACCAGGATGAGGCGTCTTGATATAGACCCCACCCGCGTGGAGATGGGATGGGTAATGGACTTCTGCGCCCAGAGCCTCCGCAATATCATCATTGGCATCGGCGGCAAACAGGACGGCTACATGATGCAGTCAAAGTTCGGTATCGCAGTCGGATCTGAGTGCATGGCAATCCTTTCAGTAGCCAATGACCTTGCTGACCTGAAAAAGCGCCTGAACAACATCACAGTTGCCTTTGACAAAAACCATAAACCAGTCACAACAGGAGATCTTGAAGTCGGCAACGCAATGGCTGCCTTCATGCGTAATACCATTAACCCAACCCTTATGTGCACGGCCGAATACAATCCATGCTTTGTGCATGCCGGGCCGTTTGCGAATATAGCTATAGGGCAATCATCCATTATTGCCGACAGGATCGGACTGAAGCTCTTTGATTATCATGTTACGGAGTCCGGCTTTGCAGCGGACATCGGTTTCGAAAAGTTCTGGAACGTCAAGTGCCGCCTCAGCGGACTGAAACCCCATGTGTCGGTGCTGACCACCACCGTGCGCGCCTTGAAAATGCACGGCGGCGGGCCAAAAGTCGTGCCGGGAAAAGCCCTGCCCGAAGAGTACACCAAAGAGAATATTGCCCTTGTCGAAAAAGGCTGCGCCAATATGGTTCATATGATAAATATCATCCGCAAGTCCGGCATCAACCCTGTGGTCTGCGTCAACCGTTTCTACACCGATACGGATGCGGAAGTGGCGGTTATCAAAAAAGCCGCGGAAGCGGTAGGAGCCCGCTGCGCTGAATCGCAGCACTGGCTCAAGGGCGGCGAGGGAGCGCTGGAACTGGCAGATGCCGTCATTGACGCCTGTAACGACAAGAATGACTTCAAGTTCCTCTATCCGCTGGAGATGAAACTGCGCGACCGCGTAGCTATCATCGCAAAAGAAGTGTACGGCGCAGACGGCGTCTCATGGACACCCGAGGCTGAAGCAAAGGCAAAGATGCTCGAAGATGATCCCAAGTATGCAGACTACGCAACAGTGATGGTAAAAACGCATCTGAGCCTTTCCCACGACCCTGCTGTCAAGGGAGTTCCTAAAGGCTGGACCCTGCCCATAAGGGATGTTCTGATTTACTCGGGAGCAAAGTTCCTCTGCCCAGTGGCAGGAACAATAAGCCTCATGCCCGGAACGAGTTCCGATCCTGCTTTCCGAAGGATCGATGTGGATACCAAAACAGGAAAGGTGAAGGGACTGTTCTAAACATTTTTGCTTCTACAGTTACCGACAAGCCTCCAGAAATATATTCTGGAGGCTTCTTGTTTTCAGGTATAATACGTTTATGGGAGTAATCAAAAAGAGTACGCTCTCATTAATAATTGCAGTTGTTTTCTCCTTAATACTGCATCTTGTAGTTATTGCTGGCATTTCAGGAATATATCTATTTAGTTTTAAAGAACTGTTTTCAACAAAACCATTCTATGCAAAAATCGTATCAGAGTCCCCTGAAAAACCTAACTTGAGTAAATTAATTAAAGAACCGCCTCCTGTTCAGCCTGACAACACACCTCAAAAACAAGAAACTCCTCCAGAAACAGAAGAAGATATAAACAGGACGGAACAGCCTTCAGAAGTCCTTCCTGTCGACAGACAGGCTCAGGATGATAAGGACGAATTCCAACAAACAGCCGACAGGCCTTTGGCGAGCCTGCCTGTAAGCGAAAAGCCAATAGAGCCACCTAAAACTCAGGATACTGTTCAGATACTAAAATCCGCAAGGGAAAAACTCTATTTCGACATTTACTGGCTCGGCATCTATGTTGGAAAGGCAGTCCTTGAGGCTGTAAATGACAACGGCAATGTGAAAATAACCTCGCAGGTTCATTCAGCACCATTAATCTCTGCATTTTATAAAGTGGAGGATTATGCAGAGAGTCAGGTAATAAACGGCACTCCGTCTTTTTTCAAGATAAAGCAGCGCGAGGGAAGGAAAAGGGGTAACAAGGAAACATTCTTTGATGCAACAAACAAAAAGATCACTCATATAAACCACATTAAAGGAACAAAGGACGAGCATACTATTAATGCTGAGAATTTGTGGGATGTAATGTCCGGCTTTTATTATTTGCGGACGCAGAAACTCAATATAGGTGAAACCGTCTATATCAATATCTTCGACAGCAATAAATTTTACAAGGCTGAAGTCGAGGTACTGAGAAAAGACAAAATAGTAATGTCCGATGAAAAAGAGCTGGATGCAGTAGTGGTAAAGCCCAGACTTAAATCAGAGGGCCTGTTTGAGAACAAAGGAGATATATCTGTCTGGCTCTCTGACGATGATATGAAAATACCGCTCAAAGTCGAAACCGAAGTGCCTATAGGAAAGGTTACTGCTGAGTTGAAATCACTGGAAACAGAGAAATAAAAGTTTCCTGCATAGTTAAGTTATACCTAAGTTAAGCGATTTTATATGTCAGGCACGGCTCAAAGACTTTAAAAAGTGACAGATCCAGTGCATACTAAAGATTATAATCGCATCATCCAACAAGCATCCAATGTAGTAGATGACGGATACAAGATAAATGTCTTTACAAGTGCGAAGTTTAAAGTCTTATCGCCGCACCTGACATATAACTCGAAGATTAGAATGGCTTAATTTAAGTTATAATAAAAGTTAACCTTAATAAAAACATAGAACAATGCAGGAATATATAATCATAAAAGGCGCAAGAGAACACAATCTCAAAAACATAGATGTAACAATCCCGAGGGACAAGATAACTGTCATTACAGGCCCCTCCGGCTCTGGAAAGTCGTCCCTCGCCATGGATACCATCTATGCAGAGGGACAGAGGAGATATGTTGAGAGTCTTTCTGCATATGCACGGCAGTTCCTTGAGCAGATGCAGAAGCCTGAAGTTGATTATATCGAAGGACTCTCTCCTGCCATTGCCATTGACCAGAAGACTGTTACCAGAAGCCCCCGTTCTACTGTCGGAACCATCACAGAAATATATGATTACATGAGGGTGCTTTATACGAGGATAGGCATCCCGTACTGTTATCAATGCGGTTCGGTTATCACAACGCAGGACCTGCACAATATCATAAGGGCAATACTCTCATTACCATCAGGAACAAGGGTTCAGGTGCTTGCTCCAATTGTAAGGGAAAGGAAAGGCGAATACAAAAGAGAGCTGCAGCAGATGAGGATGGACGGTTTTGTCAGGGCAAGGATCGACGGCAAGATGGTGGATCTGACGCAGGACATTTCCCTTAAAAAGCAGCAGAGGCATACCATAGAGATAGTAATAGACAGATTTATAATAAAGCACTCCATAGAAAGGCAGATAAGGCAGGCCATAGACACATCCCTGAGATATGCAGATACGGTCATAATCAATCTCATAGATGAAAACAGGGACATTCCATTCAGCAGAACCCTCGCCTGTCCTAAGTGCGGAATAAGTTATCCGGAAATCGAGCCAATGCTTTTTTCCTTTAACAGCAAATACGGTGCATGTCCGCGGTGCAACGGTACTGGATTTGAAGGTATAAGCGACGAGTTTGAAGTTGAGAGTCCCGAGTTTGGAGTTGTGGATGAGGAGGAATTCACTCATTTAGCAGCATGCAAGGGATGTAACGGCATGAGACTGAGAAAAGAAGCATTAAGCATAAAGCTTAATAATACGAGCATTGGCGAATTTGCCGGCATGTCAGTTAAAGATGCAAAAGCCTTTGTGCATGGTCTAAAACTCTCTGAAAGGGAAACGGTAATCTCAAGAAGGGTTCTTAAAGAGGTGAAGGACAGGCTCTCATTCCTCGACAGGGTTGGTTTGGGTTATTTAACTCTTGACAGGCCTTCCCTCACACTCTCAGGCGGAGAGGCCCAGAGAATAAGGCTGGCAACACAGATAGGCTCATCTCTCACGGGAGTCCTTTATGTGCTCGATGAGCCGAGCATCGGCCTGCATCCGAGGGACTGTGCAAAACTCCTTAAAAGCCTTTCTTCCATTAGGGACGCCGGAAATACGGTAATCATTGTTGAGCATGACGAAGAGATCATAAGAAATGCAGACCATGTTATAGATATGGGACCAGGCGCTGGCAAAAACGGCGGATGGATTATATCGACAGGCTCGCCTGTCGATATAATAAAAGACGGGTCGTCAATCACAGGGAAATATCTTGGCGGACAGCTCGCAATACCTATACCTGAAAAGCGGCGCAGACCAAGAGAGTTCTTGAAGATAACGGGAGCATCTGAATTCAATCTGAAAAATATCAATGTCTCAATCCCCATCGGAGTATTTGTGTGCGTGACAGGCGTTTCGGGATCGGGCAAAAGCACATTGATTTTTGAGATTCTATATAAGGCAATGTCAAGGCATATCTACAACAGCAGCCTGATTCCAGGTAAATATAAAAAAATTGAGGGCATGGAAAAGATCGATAAAGTGATATGCATTGACCAGTCTCCATTGGGAAGGACTCCACGGTCAAACCCGGCTACATACACAGGAATACTTACAATTATAAGGGACCTTTTTTCCCAACTGCCTGATTCGAGGATAAGGGGATACAAACCTTCGAGGTTCAGCTTTAATGTGACCGGCGGAAGATGCGAGGCATGTCAGGGAGATGGATTGAAAAAAATAGAGATGCATTTCCTGCCCGATGTATATGTGACATGCGATGTGTGTAAAGGCAAAAGATATAACAAAGAAACTCTCGACATTTATTACAAAGAAAAAAACATATCAGACATCCTTGAAATGACAATATCAGAGGCGCTTGAGTTCTTTTCGGCCATCCCTCCTCTCAAGCAGCGCCTCGATATTTTAGAAGACATGGGAATGGGATATCTCAAATTAGGCCAGCCTGCAACAACCCTTTCAGGGGGAGAGGCGCAGAGATTAAGGCTCTCCAAGGAATTGGGCAAGAAGGCCACGGGCAATACCCTGTACATCCTCGATGAGCCCACAACAGGGCTGCACTTTGTTGACATTCAGAGGCTTCTCAATGTTATAAATAGACTCGTTGACATGGGCAACAGTGTTATAGTAATCGAGCATGACCTCGATATAATTAAGTCTGCCGATTACATTATCGACCTCGGGCCTGAAGGCGGGGAAGAAGGCGGAAGAATAGTGGCAGCCGGAACACCGGAAGATGTGGCAAAAAACAAAGAATCGTATACTGGAAGGTATCTGGCAAAGAAGATAATTTAGGCAATGGGCAATAGGCAAAAGACAAAAGACAAAAAAAATAATATTTTTGGAACAGGGATAAATGGTTATTCAGTTATTTCACATCGCCTATTGCCTATCGCCTATTGCCTTTTGTTTATCTTATCTTCCTGCACCCCTGCTCAGGAAAAGCTCTACAAAGAGACCCGCACTTCTATGTACACTATTGTCTCGATTACGGTATCTTCAGACTCCGAAGAAAAGGCAAAAACAGCAATTGACAGGGCATTTAACGAACTGGACAGGCTTGCAAGGCTTTTAAATTTTTATTCTGAAGACAGCGAAGTATCCATGATTAATAGAAACGCTGGCGACAAACCTGTAAAGGTATCTCCAGAGACATTGGAGATAATAGATAAGGCGCTTTATGTATCGGAAAATACGGAAGGCGCATTTGATATTACAGTCGGCCCTGTAGTACGTCTGTGGGACTTCCAAAATAAGGTGCTGCCTAATGAAAAATTAATTAAAGAAAAACTTAAACTCGTGGGATACAAGAATGTAATTGTGGATAAGGAAAAATCCAAGGTCTTTCTCAAAACAAAAGGAATGCAGATAGACTTAGGCGGCATTATAAAAGGCTATGCAGCGGACAAGGCAGTAGAGGTGCTTAGAAAGAACAGGATAAAATCAGGCATTGTGGCTATCGCAGGAGATATAAAGGTGTTCGGGAAAAGACCGCCGACAGGATCGGATAACGGGCTGTGGAATGTTGGAATACAAAACCCGAGACAGAAAAGCGACAAGGATGAAATCATTGCTGCCATCGGTCTTTCGGATATGGCAATATCCACATCAGGTGATTACCAGAGATTTTTTATAAAGGATGGGAAAAGGTATCATCATCTTCTCAATCCAAAGACAGGCTATCCTGCTTATGGCTGCCAGAGCGTAACAATAATAACAAGGGATGCTGCATTTACAGATGCCTTTGCCACAGGCATATTTATCCTCGGCCATCAAAAGGGAATGGATGTTCTAAAGAGGTTGGGATTTGACGGCGTTATAGTTGACAAAGATGGTAAAATACATGCCACAGAGGGGATAAAAGATAAGATAAAATGGAGTAATGGAGTGTTGGAGTAATGCAGATAACGTGTCCTGTTTGTAAAAAGAAGACAACATGGGAGGAAAATCCGTGGAGGCCCTTCTGTTCAGAAAGATGCAAGCTGATCGATTTAGGGAAATGGGCATCTGAGGAGTATAAAGTTCCGGGAGAAGAAGCAGCGGAAAAAGAAGAGAAAGAGAAAAACAGTGCAAAAGACCAATAACGAGTAAGTTAATTATAAAAAGGGGGATTTCATAAGGGGGACAACGTCCCCCTTATGCCCCAAAAGGAGGATTTACATGACAAGGATTATTGTGACAGGCGCGACAGGAAGGATGGGGAGCAGGATTGCTGCCCTTTCAAAGGATTATCATGATTTAAAGCTTGTGGGAGCAACCGAGAGAAAAGGACATGACGCAATAGGCAAAGACATTGGCCCGATTGTAGGAATCGGTGAAACAAACGTAAAATTGACAGACAAGCTCGAAGATGTTATCGACACCTGTGATGTCATCATTGACTTCACATCCATAAATTCAACGCTGCAGCATGCAAAGTTAGCCGCTGAAAGAAAAAAGGCAATGGTAATCGGCACAACAGGATTCTCAAAAGAAGAGTTGGAACCGATAAAAGAATTTTCAAAAGATACCCCCATAGTTCTTGCCCCGAATATGAGCGTTGGCGTTAATCTTCTTCTCAAAGTTTTGCAGGATATTGCAAGGGTGCTCGGTGATGACTATGACATTGAAATAGTAGAGGCTCACCATAGGCTTAAGAAGGATGCTCCGAGCGGTACAGCCATGAAGATGGCACAGGTGATTGCAGATGCAGTCAACAGAGACCTCGACAATGTGGCTGTCTATGCAAGAAAGGGATTAATCGGCGAGAGAACGAAAAAGGAAATAGGCATTCAGACAGTAAGGGCCGGAGACATTGTTGGGGAGCATACAGTATTATTCGGAGGACTGGGAGAGAGAATAGAAATTACGCACAAGGCATCCAGCAGGGATACCTTTGCAAGGGGCGCATTGAAGGCGGCACTATGGCTTTCAGGCCGAACTTCTGGACTCTACGATATGCAGGATGTGCTGGGACTGAAATAGGGCGGTTACGCCCAGGGCGTTCCGCCGTCCACAATGCTGTGCTCTTCCCACATAAACCAGCTTCCTGTATCTGACATAAAGAAATATGTATTTGCAAAGATGGCATGATGCTGCTCTTCTTCGTGAACAAGCCTTTCAAAAAGCTTTCTCTCTTTTTCCGTAGCAGCTTCAGAAGCAGCCTTTTTATAAAATTCAATCCCGTGTTTTTCCATGTCAGCAGCAATCTTGAATGCATCGAGTTCATCCTTTGTAGCCTCAACCCGCTCCATCATTTCGTGCTTGAGTTCTTCAAAAATAGTCTTTACATTTTTCATGGGACTTACAGTGTGAATGGTGATGTCAAGGCCCTTGAATAAATCAGAAAGCATATCGAGGTGCCTCTTTTCATCCTCTACAATAGATAAAAACATCTTTTTGCCTACTTCATGGTTGCACTTTTCGGCTGCCTCTCTATAAAACTTTATAGCATCCGTCTCCATTTTTATTGATACTTCAATTGCATTCATAATTTCTCCTGAAATTCTATTAATCTATCTTTTCAAACACGTCTTTACTTGCACCGCAAACAGGACACACCCAGTTATCAGGAAGATTTCCGAACGGCGTTCCTGCTGCAACACCCGAATCAGGGTCTCCGTATTCAGGGTCGTAAACATAGCCGCATATGCTGCATTTCCATTTTTCCATAATTCCTCCAGTTATTTCTATTAAATAGTATAAAAAAAATCTATTCCTTGTCAAGTTTTTCCATCTTTACCTTTGCTATTCGCTGACCAACCATCTCAATAACCCTTAATTTTTTATCTTCCATTTCTATAATATCGCCGGTCTGCGGTATCCTCTGGAGATATGTAATAATAAAGCCTCCCAGTGTCTCATATTCCGGCGATTCCGGTATTTCTATATTATAATCCTCCATGAGATCGCTCACACTTATGGAGGCATCTATTATTACAGTGCCGTCGCTGAGTTGAATGACAGGGCTCTCTATATCGTATTCATCCCTGATCTCGCCGACAATTTCCTCAAGGAGGTCTTCCAGGGTTACAAGGCCCGAGACAGCGCCGTATTCGTCTATAACTATTGCCATATGTATCCTTTTTTTCTGCATTTCCCTCAGGAGGATGCTTATCTTCATTGTCTCGGGGATGAATATGGGCGGCTTTATGATCTTATGGATATCCACGCTGCCTGTTTTTGAGAGTATATTATAAAAATCCTTTGCATACAGAATGCCCCTGATGTCATTTATGTCTTTCCCTATAACAGGGTAACGGGAGAACTTCTCCTCGGATATTATAGACTTAACCTCATCAACCGGCATATTGATGCCTATGGCCACCATCTGGGGGGCAGGCCTCATTACCTCCTTTGCAAAGGTATCAGTAAACTCAAAGACGCTGTGTATAAGCTCTTTTTCTTCGGGTTCAAAAACACCCCTCTCACCGCCCTCTTCTATGAGCATCTTCACTTCTTCCTCGGTGATATAACCCCTCTCTGTAAATGCCTTTTTGCCGAATGGCTTCAATAATATATTTGTGCTTGACGTAAGAATGCTTACAAATACAGTTGCCAGCTTAGAAATTCGGTTTATTGCAGGGGCAGTAAAGAGCCCCACACCTTCGGGATTTGATAACGCTATGGACTTTGGAATAAGCTCTCCGAATATGAGGGAAAAGTAAGTGATGCATGCAACCACAACACCTATGGCTATTGCCTCGCTTGATGCAGATATGAAGGTTATTGGGACGGTCTTTAATACGGGCTTTATTACTTCCACTGCAGCAGCACCGCCGATAGCAGATGCAAGAGCGCCTGCCAGCGTAACTCCTATTTGGATTGTTGCGAGGAACCTGTCAGGGGATTCCCTGAGCTTATCCAAAATCTCGGCATTTTTTTTCCCCTCCTCCACAAGCTGTTTTACACGCGTCCTTCTGATCGTGACAACGGCTATTTCAGAGGCGGCAAAAAAGCCGTTTATGAGGATAAATATAGATATTAGTAATATCTCAAGCCACATAAATTAAGCGGGATATTTACGGAATATCGTCATTGCGAGGGATACTCCTCGCTATGACGATTTAAAGGGTTAGGTAAGTTCGGATCCATATATGGATAATTATATCATCTTTCTCTGTCTTTTCAACCCGGTTACGGGTTAGTTGTAAGTATCATCCTTACCATCTCAGGATAATGCGCAATAAGTCTCAACTCATCGTCGGTAAGGGGCTTTTGTGTATGCAGGTTTGCATACTGGGCAAGATCGAGTATCTTTCTTGCCTCGTTGTCGTCGTGGAATTCTATGCCAAGCTTGCTGTAGACATGCCTGAAGCCCTTTATGCCGCCGTATTCGCCTGTTGTTATTACGCGGCCTGTTTCCACAAGCTCGTGCTCTCCCCTTCCTACATCCTCCGGGTCGTAGAGTTCGTAGTTTCTCCTGTCCTTCAATGCACCGTCTGCATGTATTCCGGATTCGTGTGCAAAGGCATTTGCACCAACACCGGGCTGATTAATCGGTATTGGCAGATTAAAGGCATACGATGCATACTTTGCTATCTTCCATGATTTTGTCAGATCCACATGTTCGTCGAGGGGAACCTTGTCCTTAACGCCGTGTGAGAATTTAAGGGCAAGAATAGTTGAAACGAGGTCGCAGTTTCCAGCCCTCTCTCCATAGCCGTTTATTGTAGTGTTTATATAGGCATCAACGCCTGCCTCTATGGCTCCCTGAGCACCTGCCACAGAAACCGCCTCTGCCATGCCGAGGTCGTTGTGGCAGTGCATCTCGACAGGGAATTTTGTTGCAAATGATAGTGCCTTTATCCTCTCATAAATCGTTATCGGGTCGTCTGCTCCGAGGGTATCGCAATATCTGAACCTGTCAGCGCCGGCTTCCTTGCCTGCAAGTGCAAACTCAATAAGCCTGTCAAGCTCTGTCCTTGACGCATCCTCTGCATTAACGCCCACTGTTTCTGCACCGAGTTCTTTGGCAAGCTTTACGGATTCTTTAACTGTCTTCAAAATGTCCTTCCATGATTTTTTGCCCATGAACTTTGCACGCAGCATTATTTCCGATGTGGACATGGAAATGTTGAGATGCTTCAATCCTGGACAGTTCTTAAAGGACAGCTTCACATCTTCAGGGACAGCCCTGCACCAACCTTCGAGGCGTATCCTCTTCATTGCCCCTGCCTTGGCAAGCTCAAGATTAGCATTAATATAATTAGACTCGTGCTTAAGGGTCGGAAAACCCACCTCGCTCTGATAGATGCCCATCTCATCGAGGTATATATTCAGCATTGTCTTTGAGAGCTTTGGCAGCAGAATCCTCGATGTCTGAACGCCGTCTCTATTGGTAACATCGATGAGATATACTTTGTTGTTGCTCATTTTTCTCCTTACTCCTATATCTTTATTGGTTTTATTTCTTTTTTGTGATTTCCCTTGCAATGGCCACCTTCCCTGTCCTTACAAATTCCTTTATGCCCATAGGCTTCATCAATTCGATGAATGCCTCAATTTTTTTCTCATCACCCGTTATTTCTACAGTGTAGGTATTGGGACTTGAATCCACTACCCTTCCCCTGAATATCTCGGCGGTCCTCAGTACCTCTGCCTTGTTCTCCTGTTTCGGGGCAACCTTTACAAGGACCATTTCCCTTTCCACATGGTCAAGCTCGGTGAGGTCTATAACTTTTATCACATCGATCAATTTGTTGAGCTGTTTAGTGATCTGCTCTATGACCCAGTCGTCTCCTGTGGTGACAATGGTCATAATCGAGATGTTGGGGTCTATTGTCTCGCCCACGGAAAGGCTCTCGATATTATATCCCCTGCCGCTGAAAAGGCCCGAAACCCTCGAAAGGACCCCGAATTTATTTTCCACAAGCACAGAAATGGTGTGTCTCATTTCATGACCTCCGCTTACTTTACTGCCTTAAGTTTCTTTTCAGCCTTTTTCTCTTTTTCTTCAAAGAGCATGGAATCCAGCGTTGCACCTGCCGGAACCATTGGATATACCTTCTCCTTCCAATCGCAGACAAAGTCCATGAACACAGGCTTCTTTATCTTGATTGCCTCCTTCAATACAGGTTCCACTTCGCTGGGTTTTGTCGCCCTTAAACCAACGGCTCCGTAAGCATGGGCAAGCTCAACAAAATCAGGAGTGGTCTCTGTTTCAAGGTAGACATGGGAATATCTCTCCTGGTAGAAAAGCTCCTGCCACTGTCTTACCATGCCCAGATACCTGTTATTTAAGATGGCAACTTTGACAGGCAGCTTGTAAATAACTGCTGTGGCAAGCTCCTGTATATTCATCTGTATGCTTCCGTCACCTGCTATGTCTATAACGAGTTTATCGGGATGCGCAAGCTGTGCGCCTATAGCTGCGGGGAAACCATATCCCATTGTCCCGAGTCCTCCGGAGGTCAAGAACCTTCTTGGTTTGTCGAGCTTGTAAAACTGGGCTGCCCACATCTGGTTCTGTCCCACCTCCGTGGTTATGATGGCGTCTCCCTTTGTAATGTCATATATCTTTTCCACGACAAATTGGGGTTTAATCACATCAGGGTTATATGTGTAAGTTAATGGCCTCTCCTTTTTCCATTCTGCTATCTGCTTCAGCCACGCCTTTCTTACCTCTTTCCACTGCTCCTTTATATCTTCTTTCAGGATCTTGTTCATCACCGTGAGCACCTTCTTCACGTCTCCAACTATGGGAACGTCAACCCTCACATTCTTCCTTATGGAAGTAGGGTCTATATCTATGTGAACTATTTTTGCATGGGGAGCAAAGCCTTCTATCTTTCCGGTAACCCTGTCGTCAAACCTCATTCCAACGGCAATTAATAAATCGGATTCCTGAACGCTCTTATTTGCATAGTAAGTGCCGTGCATTCCGAGCATACCGAGGGATAACTCATTGGTTCCCGGGAATGAGCCGAGTCCCATAAGGGTCATGGTGACAGGAATGCTCGCATGTTCTGCAAGCTCCTTCAGTTCTTTTGATGCACCGGAGATTATGCAGCCGCCTCCTGCAATTATGACAGGCCTCTTTGCCCTTACGATTTCATGGGCTGCCCTTTCTATCATCCGTCTGTTGCCCTCATAGGTGGGATTATAGCTCCTGATCTCTACATGATCAGGCCATACAAAGTCTGTCTTGCTGGATGTCACGTCTTTAGGCAGATCAATCAATACCGGGCCTGGCCTTCCTGTTGCGGCTATATGGAATGCCTCTCTGATCTGCTCTGCCAGTTCATTCACATCCTTTGCAAGTATGTTGTATTTTGTGCACGGCCTTGTTATGCCTACAATGTCCGCCTCCTGAAAGGCATCGTTTCCAATGAGCATGGTTGGAACCTGCCCTGTCAATACAACAAGCGGAATAGAATCCATGTATGCCGTTGCTATGCCTGTAACAGTGTTTGTAGCGCCCGGGCCTGATGTCACAAGGACAACGCCTGGTTTTCCTGTTGCCCTTGCATAGCCATCTGCTGCATGGACAGCTCCCTGCTCATGCCTTGTAAGAATCAGTTGTAAATCCTTGTCGTCATAAAGGAGATCGAAGATACTCAGGATAACCCCGCCAGGGTATCCGAAGATATATTTGACCCCTTCCCTCTTTAGGGATTCGATTATTATCTCAGCACCTGTCATTTTCCCAGACACTTTCATAATTTTGCTCCTCATAAAAAATTCCAAATCCTAATTTCGAAATTCGAATTTCGGATTTAGTGCTTACATTAGGTTATGAAGTATTAGCATATCATAATTTTCATGAACTTTTCCAGAATATTAATGGGTTGCCATCTTTATCGAGACAATAAAGACAATAAATAATATTGCCGACATGCCTGCTGTTATGGCGCCGAAATAGAATGTTGCAGACGGAGAAATATTATCCCAGAGCCATCCGCCTATAAGGCTTGCGGGAAACATTGCGATTCCTGCAACCGTATTGTAAATCCCAAAGGCGGTTGCCTTAAAATCCTGCGGTATTATGGTAGCAAGAAATGCCTTTTGTATCCCCTCTGTCAGTCCCATGAAGAATCCGTAAAAAGCGAATAATATCCAGATAGTCTTTGTATCCGATGCAACGGCAAAGCCGTAATAGAGTATTGCAAACAAAACAAATCCCGAGAGTATAACCCTCTTTTTGCCGAATCTGTCTGCAACAATGCCTGCGGGAATGGCTGACAGGGAATAGATTAGGTTGAATAAAAGATAAACAATAGGGATCATAACCGTTGGAATTCCTATCTGTTGTGCCCTCAGTATCAGGAACACATCGCTTGAATTGCCTGCGGCAAACAGGGCTGTAATAATGACAAAGAACTTAAATCTCCAGTCAAAATGCCTTATCGTAAGCCTTGGCCTTTCTGCTGGTTTTACGGAGAAGACTTTTTTCTTTTCAGTGATGAAAAATATAATCAGAAGCACTGCAATAATTCCTGGTATCATGGAGAGCCAGAAGACCTTTCTGTAATCGTTTGAGAATAGCCCGAGGAGAAGAAAAGCAGTGGCCGGTCTAACAACAGCGCCGAATGTGTCCATTGCTTTTTGCAAACCAAAGGCACGACCAAGATATGCCCTGTCTGCTGATTCGGTAATAAGTGCATCTCTTGGTGCAACCCTGATACCCTTGCCAAACCTGTCTATAAACCGAGAGGCAAGTATATGATGCCAGACAGTAGCTATTGCGGCAAATGGCCTGCTTAAAGTGGAAATCCCGTATCCCGTTGCCATGAGCCATTTGCGATTGCCGATCCTGTCAGAAAACCAGTCTGAAAAAACCCTTAGCAAGCTTGCTGTGGATTCTGCAATGCCTTCTATAAGCCCGATAATCGATTTGTTTACGCCGAGGACATTTGCAAGGAAAAGCGGGACGAGGGGATATATCATTTCGGAACTGAAATCCATGAAAAAGCTCACCAGCCCGCTGAAAAAGACATTCTCCCCAAAACCGAAAAATTTTTTGTCTTTCATCAGAATCTCAGCGTGGCCTTTAATCTTTTCGGGTTAAGGAAAGGTCAAGGGCGTCCAGCGGAGAATTCACAAAAATATCTGCTGATCTCATGGCATCCACCGAACATCCTTCATTAAGGCAGACCGCAATCCTGATCTTTGCAGCCTTCAGCATTTTTCTATCGTTGTTGCCATTTCCGAGGGCGACAACTCTTTCTGCGCCAAGCATTCTAACATATTCCTCTTTCTGTATATCATGGTTCTCGCCTTCAAGGATGTGGATTTCACAATTGATACCTTTAAGTTCTGCCCTCGCCTTACCGAATGTATCGGCAGTCAGTATATGAACATTAAGAAATTCAGAAATCCTGTTAAGTCTTTCCCTTTTCCCGTCAGACTTCTTTCTCTTCTCCCCGACCAAAAATACGAAGCATGCCACAGACAGGAAGCCGGGGATAAAGGAGATGAGGAATATCTGCCTGTAACTTAAAATCCTGATGAGGGCAAAGGCAATGGCAGGACCGATGACCGCGCCGAGGGTATTCATGGCAGTGTGAAAACCAAAAGCCCTTCCGTAATTGGCGGGTTCCAGCAGATCCACCATAAGTGCATCCCTTACAGGGCTCCTTGCGCCTCTTCCCATCCATGCCAGTACACGGATAAACAGGACCTGATACCAGTTGGTGGTAAAAGCGAAGAGTCCTTTGAGAGCCGTGATTACATATCCTGCTGCCACAATCGGCTTTCTTCTCCCTATTTTATCGCTGTACCATCCCATCCAGAGCTTGATAAAGCTCGACGAGGCATCGGCAATGCCCTCGATAAGCCCGAGGGTTGTCGCAGTGCCTCCGATGGTGGCAAGGAACATGGGTAAGATCGCTGTGGTCATCTCATGCCCCATGTCGCTGAAGAGGCTCGTAAGACCTATTCCAATGATGCTTCTGGTGAGCCAGCTATTTTTTCTCATGTGAGACCCCAATTTTCTCTATGATCTCTCTTGCATATATTCTTACCATGCTCACTTCCGAGCTGAGCGATTTCACAATAAAGTCCAGCGCATCCTGTGTTTCTATCTCTCCGAGGGCATTTAGTATTGGCGCCTTAAGAAACGGATTGTCTGTTTTTTCGAAAAGGTCTATAAAATGCATCTTTCCTTTTCAGATTCTCAATCCTGAGTTTCGGGGCAAGATAAAGGCAGTAGGCAAGGTTTCCTCTGAATGCATAATCCTCCAGATCCCAGCTCTGCCTGCTGGCAGTAATTACAGGCACTCTTTCGTAAAGGGCAGTTAACAGCGAGTTTATCCGCGGTGTAACATATTCAAGGTGGTCAAGGATTACACAAAATTTACCCTTTGGCATATAAGCAAAGACTATATTTTTTATGACCCTTATATTCAGCTTTCTGATGTCCGCAGGGTTTTCAATTTTCTTGACATTTTTGAACTTGTCAACGCTCTTAAGGTGCTTGAAATGACCCAGGAGAAACCCGGCGGTCTGCAAAACTATTTCTCTCAGTGTCCTGCTGTTTCTGCAATAAACAGGGATAAGTGCATCGTCCAACTCCTTAAACTTGCTATAAATCCAGTCAAGGAGTATGCTCTTGCCTGCTCCCTCAGAGCCATAGATGTGAAGGTTTTTTCTGTCCATGATATGGGCAATAAGCGCCTGCAGCTCCTTCTCACGGCCTATAATAAAATCAGAACACGACATAACAATCAATCCGAAATCATTTATTTTATATTCCTGCCTGTTCTTTGATGTACATAAGCTTATCACCTGTCTCATTCAGCTTCTCTGACATTTTTAGCAGCGCCTGCTTTCTTTTCTCCACCTCTTTCTCCCCTCTGCTCCTCTGATTCATTCCCTTTTCTATTGCCGTGCTGATGCCCTCAATGGTTGCCTCTATCTTCTGCAGCATCTCCCATCGAAATTCCAGCTTGCTTTTATCCAGTCTTTCGGCGAAATCATATCTCACCCTTCCCGACTGGACATCGATAACCTGAAGCAGGTATTCCTTCATCTTCTTCATGATTATCCTGTCGCCGATGAATTTAGGCAGGGCAAGGGTTAAAGAAGATGCGAGAAGGCCTACAGGCTCGTCTTTCCCCTTTTGAACTGTCCTACCACAACGAGATTAAAGGTATTTTTCTCTATCTTTTCCCTTAACTCCTCGCATGGACAGCCGCGGATTGCCTCTATGATGAGCATTTCGTCAATGCATCTTAAAAGCTCATTTTTCAGGCGCGAATATTTTGAGACAGCAGAGGATTCTGATTCTGCAACCTTCGTCATTTCCAATAGCCTCCTTTATTTTACAATCGTTACCGTGCAAGGCGCATAGGTGGCAACCCGCTTTGATACGGAGCCGAGGAGCCAGCTTTCTATCTTTGATTTACCCCTCTGCCCCAGTATTACCATATCACAGTTATTCTCCTTTGCATATCTCACAATCTGGTCTGCCGGATGCCCAACAGTCACCTCTGTTCTTATCTCAAGGTTTCTCCCTTTCGCCTTTTCCCTGAGACCTTTAAAAAGCTCCTCGTAATGCTGAGTTGCACTATCAATTATGGCCTCAACCTCGACTATATCTGCTGGCTCTGGAGGCTGTGCAACAGAAAGGACAAATATCTCAGGCGCTGCGCCGGGACACAGTTTGGACATCTCGAGGGAAAAGTCAAAGGCCTGATACGATTGTGGCGAGCCATCAAAGGCTACAAGTATTCTTTTAAGCATCTTCTTTTTCCTCCTTAAAGCACGAGCAGGGCGACAGGGGCTGCGATAATGGCCGGGACCGAGACATAAGAACCTGCCCCTTATGAAATAGAAAGGAGTAAGGAGGCCGAATGTCAATGTCCTGAGCCTCCTTATCAGCACATGGTCTTTACCTACTGTTCCGGCGAGCACCATGCCTATGATGTATGCCGGCAATACTGCCTCGCTGTCGGACCATGCGGCAAGAGAGCCGAGCCCGAAAAGAAACAGAAGCAGATATTTTGCCTCAAGTTCCGACGGCCTGTTGCCGTATTTTTTAAAAAATTTAGGCGTTAGATAGGGAAGCAAGGCAAATACCGCTATGCTTACTGCTACAAAAATTGTGGTTTTTATCGTAAACGGAGCGAATATAAGACCGAGCGATACAACTGTCCCAAGGTCTGTTATAAAGCATGCGGCAAGAATGCTCTTACCAAACTCTGTTTTGTTTAATCCGAGTTCAAGCATTACAGCATATACAACCGCAACAGATGTGGTTGAAAGCGCAACCCCTGCAAGCCAGCTCGATTTCACTGTCCATCCCAAAAGGTAATAGGCAATAGCCGTGCAGCCTAAAAAGGGGCAAGGAATGAGATGAAGCCTATGGCCGAAGCTTCTTTCCATTTGACTTTAAAAACAGCGGGGTCTAATTCCGCACCTGCCAGAAAGGTGAGAACAATAGCGCCAGTGCCGAAGAGAAACTTAATCCAGTCTGTATCGGAGCCCATAGTTGTTCCTATCAAAGCCCCAATTACCAGTTGCGCTACCGTGCCGACAACGATTTCCGAAAGTGCGGTGGCAATGCGCAGCCAGATGGAAAGCAGCGTTGCTATCAAGGCAAGGCCGAGCCATAATGCAGCCATTCCCCATACTTCATACATAGTCCGCCTCCTTTTGAGCAGGCATAAAAAAACTCCTACCCTCGTAAACTTGAGAGTAGGAGTTATCAGTTCCTGATAAAAATCGGAACGGTTAACGGCGAACTCCATCGCCAGTATTTACAGAATAGAAAAAATCTCCTCTAAAGTCAACCTTAAACCTTTTAAAATAAAAGATTCTATCTCGCCCTCGTTCTCCAACTTTGCTTTTAAAGAAAAATGTCCACCTTCGTTGAAATAAATTTCGACTGTATTCATTTCAGGGTCAACTATCCAGTATTCCCGCACACCGCTTTTTTCATAAACTCTGAACTTCTTTTTTATATCGTAGTAAGCAGTTGAAGGAGAAAGGATTTCGATCACAAGTTCCGGTGCTCCATATATTCCGTCGTCTTTGATAATATGCCGCCTTTCACTGGAAATGAATACTATGTCTGGCTGAAATGCATTCTCCTCTGAGAGATAAATATCAATGGGAGAATAAAATAAAACGCCCAATCGTTTTTCATCCACATACCTAACAACACTCTTAAATAAATTTGCAGATATAAGTTGATGTCTTGGATTTGGCGCTGGTGTCATGATGAGTTCTCCTTCAATAAGTTGATATGGAGCACCTTCGGGAAGGAGCTTATAATCCTTGATAGTCTGTTTCTTTTCTTTGACTGCAAGCATAATTCCCTTTTGTTTTACAACATTTCGGGATTAACATCCCTGTGAACATATTTTATCACGTTTACATCCGAAAGTATAACAATGCCTTCTTTTACCATATCATCGAGGATCGGCAGGACTTTATTTATATTTTCCTCGGTATCGATAACAGTAATAAGTATCGGCATTTCTCCGGTGCTTGTAAGTGTCTTCTTTTTATGAAACCTCCTGTGAGGGCCATAGCCTGCGATTGCCTTATAAACAGTTGCACCTGCAATGTCCATCATGATGAATCTCTTTATGATTGCTTCGTAAAGAGGCTCTCCTTCCCATTTATCGTCCTCGCTCACTATAACCCTGAGCATCTTTGCCTTGCCTTCAAGTTTCATCCTCTTTTCCACCTCCTCTTTTTTTTCGAGAGCCTTTGGACAGCATTTAATAACATTTGTTTCAGTAATCTCCACAAGCCCCTTTTCCACAACATGATAAACATCCGGCAAAACCTTATTGATCATCTCCTCTGAATCCACAACCTCAATCTTCATTGGCATACTTGTGGATAGTTCAAGCATCTTTGATGTGTGAAACACGCCATCGGTTCCGTAACCTGCTACACCCCTGAACACACTGACACCTGCAATCTTCTTTTTGTAAAAGATGTCCATCAGCACTTCATAAACAGGCTTTCCGCCGAATTTGTCCGTCTCATCGATGTAAATTGTGAGTTTTTTTGCAGGCCCTTGTTTTACCATAATTTTCTCCTATATGCCTTTTGCAATTAATTCTCCTAACTTTAATGCTATAAAACCAGCAAAAACGCTAAAAAACACATTCATCGATGCAATAATCCACTCACCGTCTTTTACCAATCTGCCGGTTTCGTATTCAAATGTCGAAAACGTCGTGTATGCGCCGAGAAAGCCTACTACCAACAAAAGCCTCCATTGAGGATTTACCATAAATCTTTCCGTAAATAAAGACATAAGGAGTCCTATAAAAAAGCTTCCGCTAACATTGATAACGAAAGTTCCAAGGGGAAAGCTCCTCCCCCACTTCTGGTCAATCCAGAGACCAATGGCGTATCTGGCGATTGCACCGATAAAACCTCCAATGCCTATTATCAGATAGTTTATCATTGATTGCATTAAAAAACTCCTACCCTCTTAAATTTTTTAACCGAGAGTAGGAGTTATCAGCTTCGGAACCGAAAGCGGTTATGGCGAACCCCATCGCCTTTTAAATTATTTAAAAAATAACATAATCATAAAAAGTAAGGCAATCAAAATATTTCTCCAGCCAGCACCTTACGCAATATCTCGCTCAGCTCCTGAATCTTATACGGTTTGGCAACTACGCTCCTAAAGCCGTATTTTTTAAAGTCAGACATGATTGGATCATCCGGATAGCCGCTGGATACAATCGCTTTAACATTGGGGTCGATCTCAAACAACCTCTTGATGGCTTCTCTGCCCCATACCTCCTCGCACGGTCAGATCCATTACTACAGCACCAAAGGGCTGCCCCGATTCTCTGGCTTTTTTGTATAGCTCAATTGCCTCTTGGCCGTCTCCAGCAGACTCAACCTCATACCCCATGCTGCGCAGCATGTCGCAGGTAACTTCCCTTATCAATTCTTCGTCATCCATTACAAGAATCTTTCCACTGCCTGCAAATACCTCCCCTTTTGGCTCTTTTGCCTGAATCTCCTTTTCGGAAGCCGGGATATAGATATAAAAAGTTGTTCCAATTCCAGCCCTTGATTCTGCAGTAATATATCTATCATGTTTTTTGATTATGGAATAACAGATTGCAAGCCCCAGTCTTGTTCCCTTTCTGCTGTCCATCTTTTTTGTTGTAAAGTATGGGTCGAATATCCTTTTCAGGTGTTCCTTCAGGATGCCAATGCCTTGGTCTTTTACAGATATTTTTACATATCTGCCTTCTTTTACAGGAAGGCCATCTTCAGAACCGACTGTAACATTTTCAGCCAGAACTTCAAGAGTACCGCCCTCCGGCATGGCCCCCTGGCATTAATACAAAGGTTGTGGATTACCTGCCTCAATTGCCCTTCGTCGACTTCAACGGGATAGAGGTCTTCCTGAATTGAGAAGTCGCATTTTACATTGGAACCGCTGAGCGAGAAAGTCACGGTATCCTCTATCAATCTTTTAATATATACAACCCTTTTACAGGCTCTCCACACTTTGCAAAGGTCAGTAATTGATAGGTAAGGTCCTTTGCCCTGAAGGATGCTTTTTCTGCTCTGGTCAAGAGTCCGAAATTCTTATCATCGGGGCTTATAGACATCTTGGCGAGGGAAATATTTCCTAAAATGCCTGTAAGGAGATTATTGGAGTCATGGGCAATGCCGCCGGCAAGAAAGGCAATCGATTCCAGTTTTTTTTTACATTGATCAGCTCGTCTTCCATCTTTTTACGAAGCGTAATGTTTCTGAACGCAGTAATGGAACCGACAATCCTTCCATCCTCTATCATCGGAGTAGAAATGTAAGCAACAGGGAACATTGTTCCGTCCTTCCGGATGAACATATCGTCTTCGGTAATATATTTTTCCCCTGTCCTGATAACTTTAAGCACAGGGCAATGCTCGGCGGATAGCGGTGTTTCATTGGGTCTGCAATAGTGGATTATTTCGTGTACATTTTTATCAAGCAGTTCTGCTTCCTTCCATCCTAACAGACGCTCTGCCTCCGGGTTCATGAAGATGAGACGGCCATGTTCGTTGACAACATAAACGCCTTCTCCCAGTGCCGATGTAATTTCCCGTAATTTTTTCTCGCTGCTCTGCAGTCGTTCCTCCCGGCCACCACTTGTGCAGATAGCCGATCCTTCCGCCTTTCTCCTCTCAATTACGTTTGTCATTATATTTGCAACAGACTGGAGGAAGTTTATGTCATCTTCTGAGAATTTCCTCTTTTTCCTTGTATGGGCGCCCATTACCCCATAATGCCTGTCCTTGTCATGGATAATGACGCTTATACCGCTGGCCACGTCATGGTCTATGAGAAGCTGCGGCCCTTTAAATCGGGTCTCTGTGCTGAGGTCATCCACTATGACCGGTCCGGAAGACAGGAGCGTATACCCGGCCTGTGAGTCTGAATCTGCCGGAACAATTGCCTTTCCTGCAAGCCCCTTTCTCCATCCAACGCCGGCTCTGAGGAATATGCAGCCCTTTGATTCAAAGGCAAGCCATGGGATTGAAAGGATCAGTCGAAGCGCTCGCTTCAGGAATTCTTCAAGAGATGTCCCTTCCAGTGAAAGACTCAAAAGGAAATTCAGTGCCCTCTGGGTATCGTAGCTCTTCCGCATCTCCTCTTCTGCCCGCATGAACTGGGCCTCTGAGGTCTTCAATCTGTCAATTCGTTGCCGAAGTCCTGATAGTTCGTCAATAAGTTGTTGTTTTGTTTTATGTTCGTCTTTCATTGCTCGTAGCAAGTTTTCACAAATGTGTACTAATCGCTATCAATCAAATACGGAAGACATTCGCTGCAAAAGGCAGGCCCCCGTTTCTTCATCCCCTATGGTTTTGTTCTTAACAAAAGGCTGGAACTATTTTTTGTTTTATTGTAAAACAATAAATACGGAAATGTAAATTAAGGAGAACCCCGGAGGCCGTGAGCAAAATCGCAAATACAGGGATTAATGAGCAGTATTTTCAATTCCATATGTTATATTAAAACACCGTGGGATACTATGAGTTCAACATAAAGATATCCGATGAATCAAAAGATGCATTAATCGAGTATCTATCCGGCAAGGGATGTCTCGGAATCATCGAAGGCAATGGCAATATTACCGCTTATTTCCAGGACATTATCGGCATTGATAAAATAACCGATTCCATGCAATCAGCAAGGCATTTACTCGGAAATTCAGGCCTTAATGATGAAATGTCCTTTGACCATGTCTTCATCGGCGAGAGGGATTGGAATGAGTCATGGAAAAAGAAATTCAAGCCCATCGATGTCGGAGAAAACCTCACCATACTTCCGCCATGGGAAGAAAATAGTAATGGCAGGATAAGTCTGATAATAGACCCGGGCATGGCTTTTGGCACCGGGCATCACGAGACAACAAAGACATGCCTGATGCTCATAGAAAAATTATCTAAAGAAAAAACCGAAAAGAACAGGTTTCTCGATTTCGGCACAGGCACCGGAATACTTTCCATTGCGGCATTGAAGCTCGGTTTTAAACATGCGGTCTGCGTAGATATAGACCCGCTCGCAATCGATGCAGCACACAGAAATGCGGAACTCAACAAACTTGAGAATATCGAGATAAAAGAAGGCAGCATCTCTCTGGTGGATGGAAAATTCGATTTTATAGCCGCCAATTTGATGTCGGAAATACTGATCCAGAATGCCCATGAAATAGCATCACGCCTGAATAAATCAGGAACCGCCCTTCTTTCAGGAATAATTGTGGGACAGGAAAATGATGTCATTGCAGCAATGGAAAACGAAGGACTCCATGTATTAGAGAAATTTTATGACGGCAGATGGGTAACGATTCTTCTCACACATTAAACCTGAAATTGATTATATCGCCGTCTTTTACTACGTAAGTCTTTCCTTCAAGCCTCAATAGCCCCTTATCCCTTGCAGCAGACATGCTTCCCGATGAAATGAATTCATTATAGCCCACAACTTCTGCCCTGATAAACCCTCTCTCTATATCGGAGTGTATCTTTCCTGCGGCTTGCTGTGCGTTTATGCCTCTTTTAATTGTCCATGCCCTTACCTCGTCTTCTCCACAGGTGAGAAAGGAAATAAAACCGAGGAGGTCATAACTCACATGTATCAATTTGTTAAGGGCAGGCTCCTGTATACTAAGGTCGTCGAGAAAGGCCCTCGCCTCATCGGGATTTAATTGTGCGATTTCCATCTCTATTTTGCCGCAAAGTGTTACGACCTTTGTTGTTTCCGAAATGCCTTTGTCTGCAAAGTATTTTTCGGCATCTTTCTGGAGATTTAATGCCTTATCGGTATTTAAGTCTCCTTCTCCTATATTCAGAACAACCACTTCAGGCTTTGTGGAGACAAACTGGAGGTGCTTCATGGCCTTCTGCTCCTCATCGTCGAAACTTACGTTCCTGAGAGGAACTTCTTTTTCAAGGGCATCCTTACATTTAAGGAGCAGCTTTTTCTCTGCCTCATTGGGTTTTTTCCCTTTCTTTTCGCCCTCCTCCATTCTCGCAAGTCTTTTTTCGACAAGCTCTATATCTCCAAATATCAGCTCAAGCTCCAATGTCTCGATATCCCTCAGCGGATTAATCTCATTCATGGGATGCGAGACCGCATCGTCCTCAAATGCCCTTACTACATGGACGATGGCATCGGCATCCTTTATGAGATCGAAAACCTTTCTGTTCTGAGCAACGTCCCCCTTCGTAAGCCCTATGTAATCTATGTATTCAACTGTTGCATAAGTAATCTTTTTGGGTTTATATATTTCAGCAAGTTTATCGATCCTGCAGTCCGGAACCTTTACGACGCCGTAGTTAGGCTCTCCGCTCACTGTGGGATAAACTGTAGTTTCGAGGTTCTGTCCTGTAAGGGCATTAAAGACAGTGGTTTTGCCTGAATTGGAAAGTCCGATGATGGCTAATTTCACATATCCTCCGTGAGATAGTTGTTGGCTAATAAATTAATTTAAACCTTTTTTCGCGTGCAAAGTTTTTTATTATCATCAAGGCTGAATAAAGCCTCTGGAGTCTTATGTTCCTTTTCCTTATTAAACAGATATCGTCATAAGGGAAAGGCTCTGACCTGATCTCGATCTGTTTGCGCTCTATGGCCCTGCAGAGGGTTTTAAGAGCATCTTCATCAAAGGGTTTCAAATAAATGGGATTTACAGCAACAAACCCCTCTGATATATCCGAAACTATGGCCCTGAAATTCCTTTTAGTCTGCTCTGCCATTTGCCTGTATCCGAATCAATCGCCTTCTGTTTTTGCCTCTTTTTTCACAAACAACGGCGAGATCCATATGCCTATCTCATAGAGCAATATAATGGGCAATGCCATCAATGTCTGGTTGAAGGCATCAGGCGTAGGCGTCAGGAAAGCTGCAAGGATAAAGGCTATTAGTACTGCGTATTTCCTGTTTTTAGCAAGGGTCTTGGGAGTAACAATTCCCATCTTTGTAAGAAAGATAATAATTATGGGAAGTTCGAATACCGCACCGAATGCAAGAATGAACCTGAGGCAGAAATCCACATACTGCCCCACAGAAAGCATGGGCATTAAAAAATCACCGACCTTGTAAGTGAGAAGGAATCCCATGGCAAAGGGAAGAACTATAAAAAAGCAGAATGCAGCTCCAAAGAGAAAAAGACCTGTTGCTGAAAAGATAAATGGAATCACATATCTTCTCTCCTTGGGAAGGAGCCCTGGAGAAATAAATTTCCACAACTGGTGAAACATTACAGGCAGGGATAACATCAGGCCCGCAACAAAGGAGACCTTGAGGTTCATCCAGAATGCCTCGGCAGGCGCGAGGAATACGAGCTTTGTGTTCTGGAGCTTGTCCTGTGGGACAAAGTGTACATACATATTCTTCACCGAGAAGTCCAGATTGTATCTCAGGGGAAACATTATAAATTTAAAAATCTCTTCGGAATAGTTGAAAGCCACCATAAAAGTAGCAAGGAGGGCCACTAAAGAAATGGTAATTCTTTTTCTGAGTTCGCCGAGGTGTTCTGTGAGGGGCATTTTTTCATCTTCCATTTACCCTACCCCTTCAGCCTTTTTCTCGGTTCCTGCCGCATCTGTTTTTTCATTTTCTGTTTTTTGTTCTGACTTATAAACATCTGCCTCTAACGATATAGACTGTTTTATATCGTGAAGCTCTGCATCCATCTGTTCCTTAACGCCATGCATTGCCCTTTTGAGCTCGGCAATCCCCTTTCCGAGGGTTCTGCCAAGTTCCGGCAATTTCTTGGGGCCAAAGACAAGAAGGGCAACAGTGAAAATTACTATAAGTTCCTGTATGCCTAAATCAAACATGACATTTTATTATAGCATAAACTACTCTTCGTATATTCTCTGGATTCTTTTCTTTTCCGGAGGCAGGATTACACTTACAGAAAACATTAGCCTGTAGTCGGGGGTTCTGTTTTTTATATCGAAACCAACTCCGATAGTAGTATATAAATATTCGGTGGTTGCAATTCTGTATCCGAGTCTCCATTCCAGCATGTCTATCTTATTTTTAAAATAGTTTTTTCTTCCAACGACCTCGGCAAGCACCTTTGAGTCGTGTGTTACAGCCAGTTCTGCGCCGAGGTTAACAGAGTACTCATCTTTCAGTCCGTATTTGTCAGGTTTTGAATAAAGGGCGTTAAAATGACCCTTAAAAGGTCCAACTTTTTTTGTCAGCAACAAGCCTCCTCCAACCCTGCCTTCGGTGGTGAACTCATCCTTGCCGGATGGAGGTGATACTGTTAATACATAAGCAATTGCAGGTTCATATTTACCTTCATCCATTACCCTGTGCTTAATACCAAAGCTCACATCTTCAAAACCATCAACTCTGTTTTCCCACTCTGCTACATATGGAAGTGTTATGTTCATTTCAAATTTGTCATGGATGCCATATGCGAGATTAAAAACAGTGCGGTAGAAATTAGGGTCATAGGATTTTTCAACGCTTAATCCAAACCCTACCTTATTTTGTTTCAGGCTCTCTGCGCTGAATGTGGAAAATACTCCATAAGGAGGGAGGGGTTGCAAACCCCTTACATCAAAGGCATGGGCAGAAGTGGAAAGTAGCATTAAACATAGGAGCAATAGAGCGATGCTCCAATACTCCGTTTTCTGAGACTTCTGATTTTTCATTTAGATGAGAATAGCAAAAACGCCTCTTTCTGTCAAATAACAATACTCCAAAACACCATCACTCCATTGCCTTATTTCCCAAATGGGCATACAGGGTATCTGCATTCCTTGCAATTAAGGCAAAGTCCGCCATGTCCAAGTTCTGCAAGCTCATGTCTGCCGATTTTTTCTCCTGCAAGCACCCTCGGAAGGACTAAATCAAATATGGTTGTCTTATGATACATGCCGCATGCAGGAATACCTAAAACAGGAATGGGTGAAGTGGCTGTCGCACTGTCGCTTTGCCGCACTGTCGCACTAATGTATGCCACCAGAAACATTGCACCGGGTAGTACTGCCGAGCCGTATGTGATGTCGGCAGCACCGAGCTTTCTAATGGCAAACCTCGTGACATCGTCAGGGTCGACAGACATGCCTCCTGTTGTAATAAGCAAATCTGCACCGGCGTCTATGAGCTCTCTGAGCCTTGCCTCTATGAATTCTTCATTATCAGGTGCATAGTATATACCAACAACCTCTCCATCAAATGTCTCAATCTTCTTCCTGATTATAGGCGCAAATGCATCCTTTATCCTTCCATAATAAACCTCATTGCCTGTGATGACCACTCCGGCCTTCGGTTTTCTCAATTCTTTAACTTCGATTATTCCACCCTTACGATCTTCTGCACCTCCGTTCTTCCGCGCTTCTTCTCCAATTCCAACAGCCTTCTGTGCTATTTCACGCTTCACTACCAGCGGAATTGCCCTTGTGCCTGCAACAATCTGTCCTTTTTTTACTACGGTATTATCGTGCAGTGTTGCGCACATTACATCACCGAGCATATTGAATTGAGTAAGGGAGTGTTTATTAATTTTCAAAAGCCCATCCCTATCAGCAATTATATTTATCTTGCCCTCCTTCGGTTCTCCTTCCATCTTCACGCCTTCACCCATTAAGGCATTGGCAAGTGCATATGCGGCGTCGTCTTCGTGCATCTCGTCATCTGCAATATTTAAAACAAACAGATTTTCTTTTCCGAGTCTCTGGAGATGGCTTATGTCTTCTTCCCTGACAATATGCCCTTTTTTAAATGCCCTGCCTTTAAAATCATCCTGCTTTATCTCGGTAATATCATGGGCCAGAACCATACCCACAGCATCTTCTACCGGGATTGTTTTAACACCGACCCTGCTCCTCGTATCCGAACCCTGAATGTCACACATACCATCCTCCTAAAATTTCACTTACTTGCCGAATATGGTTTTAAATTTCTTATCTACAATTTCTTTTATCCCTTCTTCCATGAGTTCGTACCGCCTTAAAAACTTTCTTGCATCCTTAGTAAGATTAACCCAGCCTCCGTTTCTGCCTCCCGCCTGCCGCTCAACCAGTTTTATGCCGAGCCTTTCCTCCATTGCTTTTATATAGCTCTATGCCCTTCTGTACGAAATGTTTATCTCCTTTGCAGCCTGATTAATAGAGCCGTATTTATCTATAGCCTGAAGCAGAAATCTCCTCCCTCTGCCGAAAACAGGCTCTCCGTCAACTTCTATCCAGAGCTTTGATTTAATCTCCATATCGCTATGACTTTTTTGCATAACGTTCATAATAAAAAATCATTCCATGGTGTTTGCACTAATCGTAATCTTCTGTAGCCAGAATATCCCCTTTAACGGCGATAGCATGCCCTTAACCGTGCTTTCTATCGACTGCCTCGCAAAATCTTTTTTTGAAATATCTATTTCTCCTTTTTTCGGTATAAACGTGAAAATCTTCGGAGTCCACGCATACTGTCACACTATTCGGAGACATGCCGAATGAGTTCGCTATCGCACATAAGATATTGGCGATATAATCCTGCATAAAATCGTTCAGAGGGACTACATAATCATTTACCATAAGACTCGTCTTCAAGGGTGTAATATCCTCCATCTGCACATGGTTTGCACAAAATCCTTCCATCCCTGTAAACCTCTCTCATGTCCTGAACATATTCCCTGCAACTATCGCACCGAATCCTCTTTAACGGTCTTCCCGGCATATCCTCGGGCTTTATGTCCACTTTCACATTCATCATGTCAAAGAGATCGTTGTCAGACATTATTTTGTATGCCTCTAACTGCGCTTTATATTTATCCTCAATCTCCGGGAAGTACTCCTTTGCCTTATCCCTTGCCTCTTCTTTTGCAATAACCCTTACAGCCCTTCCTGTCTTTAGATTCACAAATGTAGCTGCCATCTTGCCATAATCCATGAACTTCATTGTCCTGTGGCCGAGGCTGCACCCTGTTACCGATTGAACCGCATCTGTAGCGCATCTGTCCATCTCTACAAAGACGATCAGGCTCTTCCTGTCTTTGCCTTTAGGGTCCTCTATTCCAATTTTCGATAACCCTAAAATAGACATTTTTACGCCAAGAACCTGTCCGGGACAAAGGTGCCCGTGAATCTTTACCGATTCTGCGAGGAGTTTTTCGAAATCCGAATCGATTAATTTTGAGCTGCCCATTCTTCTATTTTATTGCAGATATCCTTCAATGAAAACGGTTTTTCAAAACAGGCATCGATTTTCAATGCCTTCATTTCCTCTTGATTCTCCTTATAAAAAGCCGATACCATAATGATCCTGCCGGCAAACCCTGCGCTCCTGAGTCTCCTGATTATATCAACCCCGCTAAAGGGCTTCATTTTCAGATCCGTAATCACGACGTCAAATTTATCGAAGTTTATCAGAGAAACAGCGGCATTGGGCAAATTTGTACCAACCACGTCATATCCCTTTTCAGACAGATACTCCAGTAATGACGTTATAATCAGGGGCTCATCGTCTATTATGAGTATATTTATTTCACCCACCTCCTGCGTTTATTGTTAATAATAACCAATCTAATTGTAAATTTAATATTAAATTTATTCAGCCGCCAATAAAAATGTGGATGGGGCTGGGGAACAGGGGGGAGTGCCCCATCCACGAGGGAGAGCTAAGCAAATTCAAAAGGATTATGCCCTCTAAAACCCCTTTTAATTAAAATTGCACTATTCATACAAAACCCCTCGCACAATCCGCATCCGCTGCATAAAGAAGTATTGAAAGACAATTCCCTGCTATCGCCTGCGGTTTCTATTTTTAACGCGCCTGTAGGACACATGCCTATGCAAGCAAAGCAGTTGTTGCAGTCTTCGTTTATATCGACAGCCACTGCTGTCCAAAATAATCTGAAATCACAAAATCAATCCTTGTAAAATAAGGCT